>JAUUZQ010000087.1 GCA_030589895.1 Bacteroidales bacterium | reverse complement strand
TGAAGTTCCCTTAATGCTGACACCCCACGGAAGGTATGACAATAACAGTGAAAATGATCGTGGAATCGTATGGCCGGAGGCAAATCAGTTTGAAGTAGAATTAGAGCTTTTCACCCAGGTTAAGCAGGAGAGAAACCTGGCGATGGGAGACCCCAACAGCAATGTTACCATTAATTCTGTTTATCACATTTTTGACTCAAAAGGAAATAAGGTCTCAGTATCAGGTAATCCAAATCTGAGTAGTATTCGAACCATTATGATCGGGGTTCGCAATCCAAAGAAAGGAAACAATATCAATTATGATGATGGGCTTCCTAAGTCCGGAGAGATCTGGCTCAACGAATTGCGTCTTACCGACTTTGATGAAAGTGGTGGGTGGGCAGCAAATGGACGAGCCTCAGCCAGATTGGCCGATTTTGGAAATGTGACATTTGCAGGATCCACAAGCACTCCTGGTTTTGGATCTATTGAGCAAAAAGTGAACGAACGATCGAGAGAACAGATTATGCAGTATGATGTATCGTCTAACTTTGAAATGGGAAAGTTCTTTAAGCAGGAGTCTGGTGTAACAATCCCGATTTATGCCGGTTACTCCAAATCACTTGTCAACCCCCAGTACAATCCGCTGGATCCTGATATAGAGTTAAAAGACGCCATTGAACAGGCAAGAGATAATGCTGAAAGGGATTCCATTAAGAGATTTTCCCAGAATATTGTAGAAAGAAAGTCTTTTGCCGTAACAAATGTGAGAATAAATAAGCAAGGCGGTGGACAAGCAAAAATTTATAGTATTTCAAACTGGTCAACGAGCTTTTCATTGAATGAGATGAGCAGTACGAATCCCAATTTAAATTACTATAACACAAAAAAATTACGGGGGAATATTAGCTATAATTTCAACTCCAGACCGAAAAATATTCAACCATTTAAGAAGGTTAAATTCCTGAGCAGTCAATGGCTGAGACTGGCGAAGGATTTCAACTTCTACTATTTACCTTCCAGGTTATCATTCCGGACCGATATGGACCGTAGCTATATGGAAAAACAGACCAGGAATATTAACAATCCCGACTTTATTGTACAGCCAACATTTAAGAAGGACTTCTTCTGGAACAGGTATTACGATCTGAAATTTGATCTTTCCAGAAACCTGAAGTTTGATTTTTCTGCCACAAATATTGCCAGGATCGATGAACCTGAGGGGCGCTATAATAAGGAGTTGGATTACTATGATAACTACCGGGATTCGCTCTGGACGAATATTAAAAGCATGGGGAGAACCACGAGCTATTTCCATCAGTTCAATCTGAGTTATACTATTCCAATTAATAAAATTCCAATATTAGACTGGATGACAATGAATGCCAGATACAATGGAACTTATGGATGGGATGCGGGTCCAATCCTTCCTGATGATCCTGTATTTGGTCCAATTGAATTGGGTAATACAATAAAAAATTCCTATACCATTCAGCTCAATGGACAAATGAATTTGGTAAACCTGTATAATAAAATTGACTACCTCAAAAGTATCAACGATAAATACCGATCGAGCAGGGGGAGATCCCAGCAGCGGCAAAATGAACCAGAATCTGAAGTCCGAACCAGGACCAGGACATTTGAAAAAGACAGGCTCTATTTCAGAGAGGGCTCAGGACGCTATATAATGCACAATTTAAAAACGGAGAAGGTTACGCTACAGATTTTTGATGAAAACGGACAGGAGGTGCCGGCTGAAATGGAAATTCTGGATGAAAAACGAATCAGAATAACCACTGAATCCACATTGAGAAATGCACGAATTATAGTTACAGGAACTCAAACTCTGGGTGAAAATCCGATAACATTTATCGTAGAAAATCTTATCAGAATTACCATGAGTGTGCGTACTGTGAATTTAACATACCAGAGAAGTGGAGGTTCTTTTCTTCCGGGATATATGCCCGAGACGAATTATTTAGGTTTGCAGAACTATAACAATCAATTGGCACCCGGATTGGAATATGTAGCAGGCTGGTTTGAGAGTGGCTTTGCTGAGCGATCGTTTAATAATGGTTGGCTTACCAGTGATCAGTCGCTTAATGATCCTTTTAATATGAACTATTCTGATCGCTTTAACTTCCGTGCCAACATTGAACCTATCAAAGGATTGCGCATTGATCTTACCGGGAATAGAACATACTCTGAAAATGAGACGGAATTCTTTACAGCAGATGATGCCGGTAATTTACCGGATGCAGAAAATAGAGGAAGAGTTTTATCCGGCAACTACAGTATGTCATATTTCTCATGGGGAACAGCTTTTGAAAGTATCTCCTCAGCGGCAGATTCCTCCATCTCATTTACTAATTTGAGATATGATAACCGACTGATAATGTCAAGAAGACTTGCTGATGACTATTTTAATAATACCGGAATACAATTGTCAGATTCTGCTGGATATTATCAGGGTTATGGGCCTACTTCACAGGAGGTTATGATTCCTGCATTTCTTGCAGCCTACGGATATCAGAATCCGGAAAGCATTCCATTAAGAGCAGTTCAGTCAATATTGAATGTAATGCCCAACTGGAAGATTTCTTATGATGGGCTTGGGAAGATCGAGGCATTGAAGAAATATGTTAATTCAATTACACTGAACCACGCATACCGGTCCACTTATAGCATTGGATCATTTATCTCCAATCCATTCTTCATGTACGATTCGATAAATGGTGTGCCTCTGGCTGTTGACCTTCAGGGTAATTTTATGGTTGAGAGTAATATCAATACTATTACTATTAATGAGCAGTTTAGTCCGCTCTTTAATATCAATATGGATTGGAAAAATAGTCTGACAACCCGTTTTGAATTCAAGAAGTCACGGACTGTCGGACTTAATATGGCAAATAGTCAGGTAAATGAAGTGAGGAGTAATGAAATTGTATTCGGTGCCGGCTTCAGGTTTAATCAGGTGCCCTTGATCATCAATCAAAAAGAGATCACCAGTGATATGAATGTGAGAGTGGATTTCTCTGTGCGTAACAATCAGACAGTAATCAGGAAACTGGAAGGTCCTTCAGGGAGTGAGATTACTGCAGGACAGCGAATTATGAGCATCAAAGCAACTGCCGATTATATGCTTAGCAATAAGTTTACGATCAGAGCATTCTACGATCAACGACTCACAACTCCATATATCTCCAATAGCTTTCCTAATGCCAATTACAATGTTGGGTTTAGTTTGACGTTTACATTGTAGATTTTACATTATAGAGTTTACCGCAGAGTTTTGTTGGAGTCGCTGCGCTGATGCGCAGAGTTGCGCGGAGTTTTTATACTGCATTGTGTGTGTGGGAAGTTGTAATGGAGAAGAGAGATAAATTTATTGTCACCATTCTTTAAATCTTCCTAAAAAACACTAAATTTGGTACAACAATAATTTATATAAATACTCCATAATTATGAACGTACCCGATAATTTAAAGTATACGAAAGAGCACGAATGGATTCTCATCGAAGGTGATATTGCAAAAGTTGGTGTTACAGATTTTGCCCAGGGTGAATTGGGTGATGTTGTGTTTGTTGAGATTGAAACTGAAGGTGAAACCTTAGCTTTTGGAGAGACTTTCGGAACAATTGAAGCCGTTAAAACAGTTTCAGATCTGTTTATGCCCCTTTCTGGTGAAATTACCGAAGTAAACAGTCTGTTGGAGGATACTCCTGATATTGTGAATTCAGATCCATTTGGAGATGGTTGGATGATCAAGATTAAGATTTCGGAAGTCGGAGAAATTGATGACCTGTTATCAGCTGAAGATTATAAGGCTCTGTTGTCTTAGGATCCGGATTCTTGTTTTCATTATATGAGATTGACTCTTAATCCTGCTATAATCCATCTTCCGGGTTGAATAAAACTACCCAGATCTATATATTCCACGTTCATGACATTGGAAATATCTATAGATAGAGAAATCTGTTTTATGGTATATCTGATGGAGAGGTCATTTAGAATATAATTCTTATAGGGAAGCTCTTCCGAAGAGCCTGTTTCTGCATTATACAGTAAGTAAGTACCATTGCGACTATATAGTCTGGTGTTGGAATTCAGGGAGAAATTCCAGGGTAATTCTATTCCAATGTCAAGGAGCCATTTATGCCTCAGATTATCCAGGGCATAGTTTGAGATATATTCGTCTGATGAAAGGCTGATTTCTGTATAGCTATATGATGTTCGAAGATGCTCAATGAATTTGGATGCATTGAACAATGCTGCCGGGTCAATTGAGACTGTGAATTCTCCTCCCATGGTATTCAATTCAGTTATGTTTTGGGTATGCCATTTCTCATCGTCCAGCCAAATCCAGTCGATGGTTTCTTTGCCTTTTCTATAAAAGAGCGACAGGTGCCCGGAAATACCAAAGTTATTATAGAATATGCCCGACTCAAAAGTTGTAGCTTCCTCGGGTCGCAAAAGAGGATTACCAACATTTTGTGGTCCCTGATAATACAGATCTGTAAATGTTGGTAAACGCATAGATTTGTTCACCGCCCCGGTTATACTAAGTACAGGAGAAATTTGATAAGCCAGGTCTAAACCCGGATAAAGCCTGAATTTCTCATCAAATGAGCTGGATTGAAATAAGATGCCGCCTGAGCTTTTTATTCTCCCAATTTGAAAAGTGTGATTCAGGAATAGTCCTGGAAGAAGCCTTTTATCTCCAAAGGTGTAAGATACCGAATCGTTATTGTATACTGGCTCTGCAGAGGGCAGATCAGTTCCAAGGGAAGAGCTGACGATCTGCTCTGATCGAATAGTAATTCCACTTTTTGTTATCCCCAATACTGATGAAAAAATCAAATTTGTCTCAGCTCCCAGAACATCAGTTTTATGATGGTTTTGATAGTAAGAGGGATTATTCCTGAACAATAGAAAATGATCTGTATGGCGACGCCAATAGAATATGGATTCTATAGAAGGGTTCATTTTGCGAGTTGATAACTTCAGACCTGCAAACTGCATGTCTGTTTCTTCATATTGTTCGGGAAATCTTGGCGAGTAGAATGAATTGGCTCCAAAATCCTTTCGGTTTAATCCTGCCATTAAATCGGCGCTAAAGAATTTCAAATTTAGATTCGAGTGGAGGTAAATTCCTGACTGATCAAAATCAGTATTTTCCCTGTAACCATTACTGCTTGAAGAAGAGATGGCTAACATAGATTTTACCGGCCCGGATGGAAGATGGATGGTGGCACTGGCATGGTAATAGCCATATTGCCCCATCCGAAGTTCAGCTACTGTTTTTATGCTGTCAGATGGACGAGTAATAAGATTTATGGCGCCGCTATAGGCGTTTAATCCATAGGTTTTTGTTGCCGGACCAATTAGTATTTCAAGCTTCTCAAACTGTCGGTGCGACAAAGGAAGATCCAGGTTAAAATGTCCTGTTTGAGGGTCTGATATGTTTATCCCATTAAGCAGTACGAGGGATTGATCAAAAGATCCTCCCTGGATTATAACATCAGATTGAATGTCATGATATCCACGTGTTCGGATGTCTGTAAGAGGTTGATAATCAATTAAAAGCGCTAGAGATGGCGCAGGAGAAGTGAGAATCTGCTCTCGCAAGATAGTGGATATCGTTCTGAGGTTTGCGGGGTAAATTTCAGTTTCGATTTCAGCGATACTCTCTACCTCCTCCAACTCAAAAAACATAAGAGGAGCAGCAGTGTCGTTCTGTGCTAATAAGGGTTGTAATTGAAGTAAGGTGTAAGCAAATGAAAGTGTTCCAATACGGATCACTTTGTGGAGACTGTTAAATATTGCATACTTTTTATTGCTCCAGTTTTTAAAACAGAAAGGCTCCATCTTCTTATCTATATGCCGGCTACTCTTCCAATTCACTAATGTCATCATCCTTGTCAACTTTGGGAGTATTGGAATTATCCAGAGGATTTGCATGAATTTCACTATAGAGCTCCCGGTTTTTGATAATATCACACGCGAGATAAACGGCATTTCTGAAAGATGATGAAGAAGCTTCATTTTTTCCGGCAAGCTCATAGGCTGTACCATGCGCCGGACTGGTTCTGATCACAGGTAATCCGGCTGTGAAATTTACGCCATTTTCCCCCGATAATGTTTTGAAAGGAATTAAACCCTGATCGTGATACATTGCTAACACGGCGTCAAATTTTTTATATTTTCCCGAGCCGAAAAACCCATCAGCAGGATAAGGGCCAAATGCCAGAATATTATTTTCCTTAGTTGTGTTGATTGCCGGTTCAATGATATCTTTCTCTTCATTTCCGAGTAAGCCACCGTCTCCGGCATGTGGATTCAGTCCTAATACTGCAATTTTTGGTTTTCTGATCCCAAAATCCTTTTGAAGAGAGTGGTTCAAGGTAGAAAGCTTGTCAACGATTTTATCTTTGGTAATAAAGGAGGATAATTCAGCCATTGGAATGTGACCAGCAACAACGCCAACCTTCAGTATATCGCTGACCATGAGCATAATTACTTCATCCACATTAAACATCTCTTTTAGATATTCAGTATGCCCACTGTGATTAAAATTTTCGCTCTGGATATTTTGTTTGTTGATAGGGCCTGTAACAAGTGCATCAATCTTTTTATCGTTCAGGTCTTCCACAGCAACTTTAAGGGCAAGATATGAGGACTCCCCTGCCTGTTTTGTAGATTTTCCAAGTTCAACCCGAATATCTTCATCAACGCAATTGATAATATTCACGCGCTTGTTTCCTGATTCCTCTGCATTCCTGATGTTATTCAAGTTAAATCCATCAAGTTCCAGGGCCTTTTTATGGTAAGCAGCAACTTTTGGGGATCCATATATGATGGGGACACAGAGCTCCAGAATACGTTCGTCGAGGAATGATTTTATGATTACCTCATAACTGATTCCATTAATATCTCCGTGTGATATGCCAATTTTCGTTCTTTTACTCATTGTATGAAATTATCTTGTTAACTGATAAAAAAAATCAAACAGAAGTCTTACTCCAACGCCACTTCCTCCTTTGCCCCTGTAGTTATCCTCTGTTTTATTATAGGCAGGGCCGGCAATGTCAAGGTGTATATAGGGATAGTCTGTAAATTTTTCCAGAAACTTTCCTGCGGTGATGGCTCCTCCAACTTTTCCTCCGATATTCTTTAGATCTGCGATGTCGGATTTCAGCATATCCGCAAATTCATCCCAGAATGGAAATTCAGCCACTCTTTCATAGGTATTTTCCCCGCTTGTTTTCAGGGTCTCCATCAGCTCTTTTGAAACATTTCCCATTCCAACTATTCCATATTTTCCGATCGCAGCATGGGCTGCTCCTGTTAGTGTGGCAAGGTCTATAACGAGTTCAGGGTCATATTGTTTAGCATAGCTTAGCGCATCAGCCAAAATCATTCTTCCTTCAGCATCAGTATTTAAAACTTCAACTGTGGTGCCATCATACATTTCGACAACATCTCCGGGAACATATGCATTTCCGTCAGGTCTGTTATCGGTAGCTGGAATAAGTCCAATAATCCACACAGGAAGTTGAGATTTCGAAATAGCAGAAAATGCGCCTGCAACTGCAGCTGCACCTCCCATATCACATTTCATATAATCCATTGAGTCATGGGTAGGTTTCAGACTCAGTCCACCGGTATCATAAACAACACCCTTTCCGACCAGTACATAAGGTTTTTCATTTACGGATTTTTCAGGTTTCCATTCCAGGATAGTAAAAGTAGGAGGATCAATACTTCCTTTATTTACGGCCAAAAGACCTCCCATTCTCAGAGATTCGATCTTCTTTTTATTGAATACTTCTACCGAAAATCCTGTCTCCAGTCCTGCTTTTGTAACCTCTTCAGACAGCATTTCAGCATTTAGATAGGAGAGTGGCTCATTTACCAGGTTTCTCGAGAAACATACTCCATATATCAGGGCATTGAGCTTATCAATATCAGTACTGGTGATATCATCGCTTACAATTCCAAGCTCTTTGACAGTATAGGTTTTCTCCTCTTTTTTTGTGAAGTATTTTAAGAATTTGTAATTGCTTAAAGAGAGCCCTTCAGCGAATGCCAGCACCTGTCCGGAAGAGACACCTGCATTTTTGATGATCAGCTTTTCAATATCGAATTCTTTGAGATTTGAGTATAACGTAAAAGCAGCTTTTCTGGCCTCTTCCAGAATCTGGAAATAATGGTCTTTTTCTTCCTTAAGAACCAGAATAAATATGGTTCTTCCGGCTTGATTTATTACCGTTATATTTTTCTCATTTTCGATGCGATTCCTGACAAAATCACGTTCGGATTTGCTATTCAGAAAAGTAAAAAAATCTGTCTCTGTTGTACCAATGAGAACCAGGTTATCCTTATCGCGAATAGTCTCAGTTATATATAGTTTCATTTCTGGCGGCATGCTTTCTGCAAAGATATAATATTTATGGCACCAAAAAATTCTATAGGATAATATGATCTGAACATAGATTCAGAAGCGATCACCTGAAATTAACTATCCTTTTTTCGAGATATCTTTGAGACGAGTTACGTTTAGGATTTTGAGCCTGTTCTTGCGCATATCGATCATCCTTTCCTGATGGAACCACAGAAGAGCCTTCGTGACACTCTCCCTGGTTGAAGCAATCATTTGGGCAATCTCTGAACGCGACATCATTAAATCAAACTCCTTATTCTCAAATATTTGCTCGGACATATACAACATTGTATCCGCTACTTTTCCAAATATCTGTTTTTGATTAAGACCTAAAATCCTTTTTTGATTGTTCAGGGTTTCATTGCTCAAGGCGATCAATATTTCCCGTGCAAAATCGCCATTACCCCTGATCAGTATATTAAAAGTATCCTGCTCTATATAGCATAATTCAACGTCGCTTATTGCCTGAAAGGAGAAAGCACTCACCTTATTTGAAAAAAGACTTTGCAAGCCTATGTAGGATCTGGGTTTGATCATTTGAACTATTTGATCAGGGCCGTTTTTATTTATTACAAACTCCTTCACATATCCTGATCTTAAATAAATAATAGAGTGGAATGGTGTTTCTTGCCTCAAGAGTAAATCACCCTTGTGCATATCTGTTTGGTTGGTATGTATTTCCATCTCACTAATCTCTTTAGGACTTAGAGTTAGCAGAGCACAAGAGGCCTTATCGCAGTTGCTGCAAGAGAGTTCTGTATCAGACATAGTATTATTCTTGCCAACAAGATATGAAATAGTGATCTATTTCACAATTAAACAAGATATAAATCACATGAATAAATTTGCAAGATGAGCCTGTCCTGAAGTACATTTATCGTCTATTCAAAGTTATTGAATTAGACTTTTAAAAACATATATGCAGGTGAGAGTATAGCAACTAAAAGCCTGTTTATATTTCATGGTTTCCGGGTAAAGTGAATGTAATAGCCGTTCCTTTACCCGGCTTGTTTTTAATCTCAATTGTACCCCATTTTAGGTTTAGAATCTGATTTTCAGTTTCTCCTGTTCATTTTCATAGGAAGTAGTTTTCGGTATCAGACCAGATGAATTTGGGGGTATCATCTTAAAACACTATTTTGTGTTTTCACCAATAATTGAGAAATAATGAACTTTAAAAGACCGGTTTTCATATCATTTATTGCAGTAATTTTTGTGTTTTTCTCATTTGATGATATGAATGCAAAAGATCCAAAGAAAGGTAAGCAGCCCACTCTTGATGGAAAAAATGTCCTGTTTGTATGGGGTGGCTGGGCCGGGCATGAGCCGGAAGAGTGCAGAGATATTTTGGTGCCATGGATGATAGAGGAGGGTGCTGAAGTTACAGTTTCTGATAATCTTGATATATATACAGATGAGGAATTTATGAATTCCCTTGATCTGATCGTGCAAATTTGGACGATGGGCCAGATTACTAAAGAGCAGGAAAAAGGCTTGCTTTCTGCTGTTAAATCCGGAATAGGTATTGCTGGTTGGCACGGAGGTTTGGGTGATGCTTTTCGCAATAATACTGAATATCAATTTATGATTGGCGGGCAGTGGGTTGCTCATCCGGGTGGCGTAATAGATTATCATGTGGATATAACTAATAAAAAAGATTATGTTACAAAGGGATTGAGCTCTTTTGATATGCACTCTGAGCAATACTATATGCACGTTGATCCCAATTGTAAAGTCCTCGCTACCACGACCTTTGATGGAGAACATGCACCCTGGAGTAAGGGAGCTGTTGTGCCGATTGTTTGGAAAAAAACATATGGGGAAGGACGTGTTTTCTATAATTCATTAGGACATGTTGCTTCCGATTTTGAAGTGCCGGAAGCACTGGAGATGATGAAGAGAGGTATTAGATGGGCTTCTGAAAGTAAATATGAGGAAAAAGAGGAGTGGGTTTCTCCTGTATATTAAATAGCTGTAAATGAAAATGGTATAGATAAGAAAAACAGGTTAACAAGAATAATTCCATTTGTTTTTAGTATAAAAATTGATTTTGTTTCAGCTATTTTCTACCTTGCAAGAGGTGGTTCTCGTTAGAGCCAACAATGTTTTTTATCCATCTAAAACTTATCAGTCATGAAAATCAAAGGCTTAGTAATTATTCTAGTATCAGTTTTGGTGATGAGTGCATGCCAGACTCAAATTGATGTTGAAGCTGAGAAAGCTGCTATTATAGAAGTTATCAATGGTGAAACAGATGCATATCTGAACTATGATTATGATAAGGTAATCTCATATTTTGTGAAGGATTCTTTGAGTTTTAGACAATGTGCAGGTGCTGACAATGTAGACTTTCAAGATGGATGGGGCCAGATAGAAGCCTTTTTTAAAAGTGATCTTCAGGGAGGCGACCCGGAAGCCTTTACAGATACTCGCATTAATGTTACAAAGGACAACTATCAGATCAAAGTTTATGACAATTCTGCATATGTAGTTTGTACTGAGAGATGGACCTACACAACTTCGGATAATGTCCTCGAGATTGATAGCCGGCAAGTACGATTCATGGAGAAAATTGACGGTGAATGGAAGATTGCCTTTCTTTCATTTATTGGTACTTCAGGATATGAACAAGAAGAGGAACTTGAGGAGTTGGGTGTGGAATTTAATTCGGTCAGGTAGACCTATTCCCTCTCTGTCAGAGGCACTTTCCCGATCCCGATAGCAATTGGGAGGAGAAATGGTAAGCCCCCATTCCCTTGCTAAGATGAAGTGGTTCTCACTTCCTTCGACTCACTTTGCCACAAGCCATGGTTTGTGCAAACTGCCATGGCTGACAGGTTCATAGTTACAGCTCCGGGAACGATATAGAAATCAACCTCTGCAAAGCCCGGTTTATTACCCAGGACTCCCGGAGTAAAATGAACTTCAGCAAGAAAGGTTTCTCTATTCCAAAGCTGGATGTAACTTATGTAATGTTCCGGAGAATCTGGATGGGCGTATTCAGTTCCAAGCTTCACTTTTACTTTAAGCTTTTCGCCTTCTTTTACATGGTCGTTACAATATATGACCGGTGTGTGGCGATCAAAATAGTCTTTTCTTATTTCTTTCTCTTCCTGACTAATATCAACGGGTGTAAATACTCTTGGCATAGCAATTGTTTTTTTTGTGATTTAAAAATAGAAAATAGATTGCTATTTTGAAACAATGGAGTGTATTTGAGATGAAAATTGCGTTATTATGTCAAATATTGGGTCTGTATCTTCAAAAATTTCAATAATTTAGAGATTCAATGACCAAACAATTATTTTATCATGTTGAAAAATAAACTTCCCTTGCTGCTTATTGCCACTCCCCTTATCATAAGTGGATGTGTCAATGAGAAGCCACAAAAACCAAATATTCTTTTTTGCATCGCCGATGATGTTACCTAGCTGCATATGCAGGCTTATGGTTGTGATTGGGTTAAAACTCCGGGTTTTGATTATGTTGCAGCGAATGGACTTCTTTTTAATAATGCTTATACCTCGAATGCGAAGTGTTCTCCATCCAGGGCCAGTATTCTGACAGGTAGAAATACATGGCAATTGGAAGAGGCTTGTATCTACAATCTGGCTGATAATCCTGAATATAGCACCCTTGTTGAAGAGTATCGGGATCAGCTTTTTATTGAGTTGAAGGAGCAGGGTGATCCCAGGATGGGTAAATGCGTCTGATTATGAACCTGATTTTTATACTGAGGAACCTGATTATAAGCCTGAATAAAAAATAATAATTGTTCATTAGCAATCTTTTATTCTTATTTTCGAAGATTATTTCAAATTCTTAAACTATTATTCCAACCATAATGAAAACAACTAACAAACTGCTGTTGCTGAGTGGAGTCTTTGGAACACTGTTGTCTTGCCAGTCCGGTGATAAAACGGTTGGAGCCAATGAGCAAAAACAAGCGCCAAATATTCTGTTTATCATGTCGGATGATCATGCCTACCAGGCCATTAGTGCCTACCAGGATCACCTGATGAAGACTCCAAACATTGACAGAATTGCAAATGAGGGGATGTTGTTCAGTAATGCTTGTGTTACCAATTCGATTTGCGCACCATCTCGTGCCGTTATTTTAACAGGGAAGCATAGCCATATCAATGGGAAGATTGATAACAAATTTCCTTTTGATACAACGAATGTTACTTTCCCCCAGATTCTGCATGAGAATGGATATCAGACAGCCATGTTTGGGAAACTTCATTTTGGTAACAGTCCGAAAGGATTTGATCAGTTTAAAATTCTTCCAGGACAGGGGAACTATTACAACCCTGATTTTATTACAAAAAACGATGGAAATATTCGGGTTGAGGGGTATACTACAGATGTAATAACTGACATGACTCTGGATTGGCTGAAGGAGGAGCGGGAAGATGATAAGCCGTTTTTATTGATGTATTTGCATAAGGCACCACACAGGGAGTGGTTGCCAGCTGAAAGACATTTCAGGGAATATACCAAAAAGACTTTCCCGGAGCCGGCAATGCTGTTCGATGATTATGAAGGCCGGGGATCTGCAGCAAGAGAAGCAGAGATGAATTTACTGACACATATGAATTGGGCCGGAGACTCAAAAATTCGTCCTGATGTGATGAACGAGTTGGGGATTAAGCCGACAATTGTGTGGGACACTACAGCTTATAACGGATATATGAGAAGAATGACTCCTGAGCAGCGGAAAGCATGGAATGATGTGTATGACCCCATCAATGAGGAGTTTAAGAATAATTATGCAAATATGTCAAAGAAGGACCTGATGAGCTGGCGTTACCAGCGTTACATGCAGGATTATTTGGGATCGATTGCAGCAGTAGATGAGGGTGTTGGTGCAGTACTGGATTACCTTGAGGAGTCGGGATTGGCTGAAAATACAATTGTTGTCTATACATCAGATCAGGGCTTTTATTTGGGAGAGCATGGATGGTTCGACAAGCGTTTTATTTATGATGAATCGTTCAAGACACCATTGTTAGTGAGATGGCCGGGAGTTGTTGAGGAGGGAATTGTCTGTAATGAAATGGTACAGAATCTGGACTTTGCACAGACATTCCTTGATGCAGCCGGTATTGATGCTCCGGCTGATATGCAGGGAGAAAGTTTGGTCTCATTGCTTAAAGGCGAAAAGGATAAATGGGATCGTGATGCGGTCTACTATCATTACTATGAGTACCCAAGTGTACACATGGTGAAGCGTCATTATGGAATTGTAACTACTGAATATAAGCTGGCACATTTCTATTATGATGTGGATGAGTGGGAGCTTTATGACAGGGAGAAAGATCCGATGGAATTGAAGAATGTATACGATGACCCTGCTTATGCTGAGCTTGTTGCAGAGCTACATCAAAAGCTGGATGAGATGAGGGTGAAGTATAAAGATTCTGAGGAGCTGGATCAGAAGTTTATCGATATGTATGATCTATAATGAAATGCCTGATGAAAAAAGAAAAGGGGTAATCAATTGCCCCTTTTTTAATGTCTTGAGAAAAATGAACCTTATTTTATCTGTATGCTATTGAAATCCTAT
>JAUUZQ010000150.1 GCA_030589895.1 Bacteroidales bacterium | reverse complement strand
ATGAAAACAGCTGCATTACGGTTCTCGACTTCGGTATCGTCAATAATAAAATCCGCAGTACCAAAATCAGTGTTGGTTTGAATGACAGCTGTACGAGCCTTTCCTCCGATGTAATATGTGGCCCCTTCGTTGGCTTTTACTACAAGGCCATGCTGATTGGCGAATGCATGGGCCGCAGCTATAGCATTAATATCATCTGTTTTGCCGTCTCCCCTGGCACCGAAATTACTATAAAGGATCGATCCAATGGTTTTAAACTTAGAGACATCCTCTGGGGATACATTTACAATTAATCCCCCATTTTCACTGCTTAGTACTTGAGTTTTTTCCTTTTTGTAGGTAATCAGGATATTTCCAAGAGAACTTTTGGTCTGAGCCTGAGTCTCAAATAGACTTGAAGACAGGAAAATCAATAAGAGAATATGTTTCAGCATGAGCTTATTTTAATCGAAATTAATGGTAGCAAATCTCAAGCTGATGTTGAAATTTGAACAACGAATAAAGCTAATCATAAATTGCTAAACACTCAAATACGGTACACATGTCAGCTTCTGCATCGGGAGTAGCGGGGGTAGGTGAAATATCTAATGAGGACCATGGACAAATGGGCCTGCAGTTGGAAACTCATGCAATTTCTCACAATTAGATGCTGCTAGATTGTCAATATCTGCAATAATTCATTGTGATCTTTCCTAATCAGTAACAATCAATTATTGAGCTTGAGCATCAGCCTTTATTCTCATCCAATTATTAAGAGATGCAAATAGCTCCAAACACCTTGCATTTATCCATTTGAGTTTGACTTATCTGTGTCCTAATTTTATTCCTGACAATCAAGTCTAAAACTAACAGATATGAGTCTTTCAAGCGTAACATACAGTTCATATGGCTGAAGAAATATATAAAAAGCTGGCCAGGCAACTGGACCGTTTGCCTGCTGGCTATCCAAGCACGGAAAGTGGTGTGGAATTACGCATTCTCAGGCAGCTCTTCACCGAGGAGGACGCAGAGCTTGCATTGCATTTAACTTTAATCCCGGAGGAAGCAAGGGTTATCGCCTATAGGGCAGGGATCCCCGAGGAAGAGGCATTATCGCGCCTGGAGGAGATGGACGAGAAGGGGCTGATCTTTGGCAAGCTCAGTGAAAGTGGGTCCATACAATACCGGATTCAACAATTTATCGTGGGTTTCTGGGAGGGTCAGGTGAACAAGCTTTCTCGTGAGCTGATCATCGATTTCGAAGAATACCTGGGCACCTTCGTCGATATCGACCTATGGCAGAAAATGCCTCAATTGCGTACAATACCCGTGGGTGAGAGCATCAGTGTGAAGACAGATGTATTGCCCTATGAAAGTGCCGAGAAACTGGTGCGTGCCCAAACAATTTTAGCCGTGAATAATTGCATCTGCAGGCAGGAACGGCGCATCATTGGCAATGGGTGTAACAAACCCGAAGAGAGCTGCCTGAGCTTTGGCCAGGCCGCGGAGCGAAGCATTCGGCAAGAGCGGGGCCGAGAAATTACCCAGGCCGAGGCAATTGAAATACTCCATCAAGCGGAAAAGGCGGGGCTGGTGATACAAACCGGAAATGCCAGGAAAATTCTGTTTATCTGCACCTGTTGCGGTTGCTGTTGCGGAGTACTTCGCAGCCTTAAACACGATCCCAAACCCGCCAGCCTCGTGTCGAGTCCTTTTGTGATAAGCCTGAATGAGTTTACCTGTAACGGATGCGGGATCTGCATGAAGCGCTGTCAGATGGATGCGATCTCACTCGAGAGTGGAAAAGCAATACTGGATTTAGAAAGGTGCATTGGTTGCGGATTATGCGTCAGTACCTGTCCCACCGATTCTTACGAGCTACAGCGCAAACCCAGAGCAGATCAGCCATATGTGCCGAAGACGCTATTAGAAACCTATGTCAGGTTAGGACAGGTGAGCGGCAGGATGCCCATGGGTTCATTGATAGGTATGAAAGTAAGATCTGCCATAGACCGTTTGAAAACACCCCAGAATGGGACATAGCACACGCGTTTATCTCTTTTGCAACAAAACAGGATTATCAGCCGGGAATGCATGAACTATCCGTTACATCAAGCATTTTTGAAATCGTAGAGAAGCATGCGGTAAATAATCATGCAAAAAGGGTTGTCGCGGTGAACCTGGAGATTGGGGCGCTTAGTGACCTGAAGAATGAATGGATCCAAAGATATTTCGACCTTTTGAGTGCCGGGACAGTCGCCGAAGGAGCCAGGCTGATGATTACAAGGGTTCCCGCTGTGTTCAGGTGCAACCAATGTCAGCAATTGTTCGAAATAATATCCTTTATAACAGAAGAGCTGTTGTGCCGGCAATGTCCTTCTGAAGACATCGTGATGATATCAGGAAAAGAGTATCATATAAAAGATATGGAGGCAGAAATATGAATAGAGAAATAAAGCTTATCAATATAAAAGAGGAAATACTTTCAGAAAACAAAGGTCTGGCCGATAAAATACGGGAACGCTTTGAAAAAAAGAAGGTATTCTACCTTAATATCATGGGTTCACCGGGATCCGGTAAAACAAGCCTGATTATGAAAACCATTGAAGCCTTGGGTGGGCGGTACAGGATGGCTGTTATCGAAGCTGATATTGACTCCCTGGTCGATTCTGAAAAGGTAGCCGCAATGGGGATCAGCACCGTGCAAATTCACACGGGAGGGTTTTGTCATGTTGACGCCAACATGGTTGAAAAAGCAATTGAATCCTTGCCGATTGATGAACTGGATCTGGTGATCCTGGAGAACGTGGGAAACCTGGTCTGCCCGGCTGAATCAGATACAGGTGCTTTTAAGAATGTTGCCATCCTGAGCGTACCCGAAGGGGATGACAAGCCATTAAAATACCCACTGATGTTCTCGGTTGCAGATGTCTTGGTAATCAACAAGCTGGACTATCTACACATGTCGAATTATAACACGCAAAGGGTCATGAAAAGGGTGAAAGCCTTAAACGGTGGAATTCATTTTTTTCCTCTTTCCTGCGAGACCTCTGATGGACTCGCACCGTGGATCTCCTGGCTTGAGCATGAGATTTCGAGCATCAGGGCTTAACGCAGACTAGCTTAACTCAGCGTCCACACTATGGTTAGAACTCCACAATAAACCTTCCCAACAATAGTTTATATTGAAGAAGGATAAAATACCATCGTTATGAAGATTCCATTTAAGAATATGAACAAAACGAAAGTCCATGCAGCAGAAAAGTTATCGATTCTATTTCTACTGCTTATTCTTATCATTGCCTGTGAAAAGACAAATGATCTGCCAAAATACAATCCTCCTGCAGACCATACTATAAGTAAAGATGGATTTTTACATAAGAGCGGACTTGATCAACCACTTACAAATTGTGTTAGTTGTCATGGCTCTGATTTAAAAGGCGGAACCACAGGTGTATCATGTTATGAATGCCATGGTAAAGAATGGTAATCTGTCAAACTTTGAATGGATATAGGGATCTGATTCAGCTAAAAAAGGTTTGGTAATTGATACTTTTTGTATTTTAGTAAACAGACAATACATGAACCATCTATCTCCCTGTATCAAAAATGGAACCAGTCCATAATAAATACGTCCTTACAGGTATTTGCATATTATTGAAGGTTACTTTATTATGGGGCCAAGGAGTTCAGTTTGATCACTATGGAGTTGATGACGGAATTTCACAGAGTGAGATATTGTGCATATTTCAGGATTCTGAAGGATATATGTGGTTTGGGACTCAAGACGGATTAAATAAATTTGATGGCTATTCTTTCGAGAGCTATTATTTTGATCCATCGGATACAACTGCGATTTCAAACAGTTGGATTTTTGATATAACTGAAGATGATAAGGGGTTTTTATGGATTGGGACCAAAGGAGGACTAAACAAGTTTGACAGAAATACCGGCTTGTTTACACGCATCCGTATAAGCGATAGTTTTTCATCAGCTAATGCCAATTTTATTTACGGAATTACCTCGGATTCAATTAATATCTACGTGAATCACCCCCCCATGCTTTCAGTATTAAATTTTAATACGGGTTCACTTGAAACCTACACAAATACCTCTGAGAGCGACAGGGCTTTGTATGATGTTGGGTTTCCAATAATTACAGACAGCAATGGATTAATTTGGATAGGATCGCTAAATGGTCTTTCCAGTTTTAATCTGCAAACACAACAATTCAATAATTATACGCACAGCAGATCTGATAGCGGGACCATAAGCAATAATCATATAACTGCTTTATTCGAAGATAAAGGAGGTGATATTCTGATCGGCACTGAAAATGGCTTGAACATTTATAGCAAAAAAACAAAAAAAATAACCCGTTATTATCAGAACAATAAGCAACCAGGACACTTGAGTCATAATTTTATCCGCTCAATTATGCAGGATCATACGGGTGTCATCTGGATCGGAACGGATGGTGGCGGCCTTAATAAAATGACGTATAGCGGATCCACAGGATCTGCCTTTTTTATTCATTTCAGAAGCGGACCCGATAAAACCAACTTTATAAGTCATGATATTGTTCATTCACTATTTGAGGATGACTCCAAAAATCTGTGGATAGGCACTCTTACGGGTGTTAATAAGACGGACCTGAAAAAGAAAAGCATTAGAACATACATAAAATCAGATAATCCAAATTCAATCAATCTTTTGGATAACGTAATAGCTTCTGTTTACCAGGATAGTGATGGTAAGTTGTGGATCGGAAATTGGGGCAAGGGCCTAAACATTGTTGACAGGGGCACGAATAAGGTAATTCACTACTCATCCGAGCTAAGCGGGAGAAAGCACATACCTGAAAATCATGTTCATGTAATTTTTAAGGATAGTAAATCACGAATATGGCTGGGTACAAGAAACGGGATCGGTATTTTCGATAATAACAGGAATCTGTTCATCCCTGTTCAGGACTATTTCAATGCACCCGGTTTCAATTATTTCAATAACAACAGGGTCTATTGTATTCTTGAAGACAGCTGGGGGAAAATTTGGATTGGGACAGGAAATGGTATTATTATTCTGAATACGGAAACAAAAACATCTACAATCCTTCAGGCAGGAGGTGAAACTGCCCTGGCAATAAGCAGCAACCTGGTCTATTCACTACTTGAAGACCGGGAACAAAATATCTGGATAGCAACGTCAAATGGTCTGAACAGGTATGTTCCTTCAGAAAAGAGGATCTATTATTATATAAATAATCCTGACTCGCCAAACTCTCTTTGTGATAATTATGTCATATCACTTTGTGAGGATAGAAGTGGCCTTATCTGGATAGGGACCACTACCGGGGTGAACAGCTTTGATAAAAGCGATTCTTTGTTTTCATATTATTCGATTAAAGATGGCTTACCCAGCAATACTGTCTATGATATTATCAAAGATGGTAACAATAATCTCTGGTTCTCAACAGGAAACGGTCTCGCCATGAAGAATCCAGATGAGAATGCACTGGAAACCTTCCTGGTGGAAGATAAACTACTGGGAAAGGAATTTAACATAAAATCTGTTTTCAAAGCTGCCGACGGCGAAATGTTTTTTGGTGGAATTGAAGGATTGGTTTCCTTCTATCCTGATTCACTTATAGACAACGACTACATCCCACCCATTCGAATTACTTCACTGGAGAAAGAATCAAATGGGGAAAGGCAGGCATTAAATCCATACGCGGACAGAGTTCTCCTTTCATATCGGGATTATTCCTTTACCATTGAATTTTCAGCTCTTGATTATACCAATCCTTCTAAAAACAGATATTCCTACCAAATGGAAGGTGTATCTGATAATTGGATCGAAATCGGAAACAGACGATTTGTAGATTTTACCATGTTACCACCTGGAGCATATACATTTAATGTAAAGGGTAGCAACAATGACGGAGTATGGAACAATGCAGGGGCCAGCATTAGTATTACAATTTTACCGCCCTGGTGGAGAAGTAATTATGCTTACATATTGTATGTTATTTTTATTATTGCAACCATCATTGTTGTAATA
Organism: Bacteroidales bacterium; assembly: GCA_030589895.1. Taxonomy (GTDB): domain Bacteria; phylum Bacteroidota; class Bacteroidia; order Bacteroidales; genus JAUUZQ01. Next base: position 1,449 of record JAUUZQ010000150.1, on the reverse strand, counting down.
AGGTTGAGAGAAATAAGTCTGATTCGGGAGAAAAAAATACTTGAAAAGAAAATCAGTGAGCGCACTACCGAGATTGCGCAACAAAAAGAAAGGGTGGAAGAGAGTGAGGCAAAATTAAGTTCTACCATCAGCTCCATTGATGACTTGGTTTTTGTATTGGATAAGGCTGGAGTATTTCAGGAATTTTATAATCCGGGCAAGCACAAAATACTCTATTCAGAAGCGGAATCCTATATTGACAAGCACTTTGAAAATGTCGGATTTCCTGAATTGGTTGTTCAGAAATTGACCCATGCATTTAAAGAATTAATGCAAAAGGATAGTTACGAGGAATTTGATTATTCCATTGAAAATAAAGCCAGAGTTTTCTGGTTTAATGCTAAAATTTCCCCAAGAAGAAATGCAAAGGGTGGATTATCAGGAATAACGATTGTTGCACGAGACATTACCGAGCGAAAGCAGTCAGAGGAGCAAATGAAGGAATTAAACACTACAAAGGATACCTTCTTTTCCATCCTGGCTCATGACCTTAAAAATCCTTTTTCCAGCCTTTATTCAATGAGTGATATACTGATAGAGAACTATCAGAATTTGGAAGAAAAGGAAAAGTTGATGATGCTAAAAAATATGCATAAATCAGCTGAACACATATTCAATTTACTTGAGAATCTTTTAACCTGGTCAAGCTCGCAAAGAGGGAGTATTGATTATTCGCCGGAGAAATTTAATATTTCCAATCTGATACAGGTGAATATGAATCTGCATAAACTTCCTGCTGAAAAAAAGGGCGTGGTGCTTGTTATTGATATTGCTGATGATCTGCCTGCCTTTGGCGACAGGGAAATGATAAATACAGTCATTAGAAATCTAATTAATAATGCCGTTAAATTCAGTAATAAGGGCGGAACTGTGGAAGTAAAGATTCTTCAAAAGAAGCAATTATTTGAAGTTATTGTATGTGACCATGGTGTTGGTATACCAGCCGGGGATGTAAAGAAACTATTTCGCATTGATGAAAAATATAAGTCTTTGGGAACAGAAGGTGAATCCGGAACAGGCTTAGGATTGGTGCTATGTAAGGAATTTGTTGATAAAAACGGTGGTGAAATCTGGTGCAAAACCGGGGAAGGTTCCGGGACTGAATTCCATTTTACAATTCCAAGATACACAGGTGAACATTTGAACACCCTATAAACAAAGGAGCCAGATCTGAATGACCTAACTCCATCTACATTAGATGTGGGAACTACTGGATACTGGAATATTCATATTTAAGTAATTCAAATACTTAATAGAACCTAAACCTAAGCTTATTGAATAATACCTGTCGAATAGCATTTGGGGCTTTAAAAAAAATAGGCATTATTTACACAATAAGAAATAAACAATGAGTCAAGCTTTTGATCCGAAGAGGAATTACGAAGAAACAAAAAAGGCAATTGCTTATGT
>JAUUZQ010000003.1 GCA_030589895.1 Bacteroidales bacterium | reverse complement strand
TATTGCTGAAAAGGTAAAAGAGGAGTTCAGCGAGTATAGTGTCAGGGTTTCTATTCTTGGACACATTCAACGGGGAGGTACTCCTTCTGCATACGATCGGGTAAGTGCAAGTAAGCTGGGATATGAAGCTGTTCAGGCTTTGGTCGACGATCAAAAAAGTATAATGATTGGATTTCATAACAACGAGATTGCCCATGTTCCTTTTAGTAAGGTAATTAAGTTAAAGAAGAATGTCGATCCTCAGGCTCTTGAGATGGCTGAAATCCTTTCGATATAGAATCATTTTCTATGCCTAAAAAGGATAGCCTATATGCTGAAATAATTATTCCGCTTGCAATGAAAGGGACCTTTACTTATGAGATCCCTGATAATACTGTTGGTCTTGCCAAGCCTGGTATGAGGGCTTTGGTGCAGTTTGGTAAAAAGAAATTGTACTCAGGTATTATTCATGAAATTCATCAAAACAAACCTGAACATTTTATACCAAAACCTATCATCTCCTTTTTGGATGAAAAACCTTTGGTGAACCCAATTCAATTACAATTCTGGGATTGGATTTCCAGTTATTATATGTGCACTGTAGGAGAGGTAATGAATGCTGCCTTGCCAAGTGGATTGAAACTTCAGAGTGAAACCCTTAGTAATGAAAATAACAAGGGAGTAATTGTTAGCGACCAGGTTCTGAAGGAATCTTATAAACCTAAAACAGTAAGCTGTATAGGGATAGAATCAGTCTATTCAGACGAGAAGAAGCTCTCTGAATTGATGGATGCTATAAAAAAAGCCCCTGCGCAGCTGAAAGCAATTGAAGAATATGTTCAGCTATCGGGGAAATATCAGGATTCAGGAAAAAGTAAAGATGTTAGCCGACAGGAGTTGACTGCAGCCGGTGTCGCTGCTCACGCCATTCAGGGATTAATAAAAAAGAAGGTATTTTCTCAATATACAATTACTGTTTCAAGAATTCACCATGAATATAACAATGCAGAACTTATAGATCCTTCACCTTTGACGAAGAGTCAGGAGAGGGCCTTACTTGAAGTGAAGGAATTGTACAAAAAGTTACCTGCGGTATTGCTACATGGTGTCACATCGAGTGGCAAGACAGAGTTGTATATCCACTTGATTAAGGAGCAGATTGACAGTGGGAAGCAAGTCTTGTATCTTCTCCCCGAAATTGCGCTCACCACTCAAATTATCAAGCGATTACAACGTCATTTTGGCGAGAAAATTGGAATTTACCATAGTCGGTATTCTGATGCTGAGCGCGTTGAGGTTTACAGGAATCTTGCCGGACTGACTGATAACAAACCTTACGATGTAATTCTGGGGGTCAGATCTGCAGTATACCTTCCCTTTCAAAAGTTAGGCTTGGTCATTATCGATGAAGAGCATGAAAACACATATAAGCAATTTGATCCAGCTCCAAGGTATAATGCACGCGATGCTGCGACAATATTGGGATTATATACCGGAGCAAAGTTGATCCTGGGAACCGCCACACCTTCTTTCGAGTCTTTTTACAATGCCCGTACCAAAAAGTATGGACTTGTTGAGCTCAATGAACGCTATGGAAATGTTGAGCTACCGGAAGTTATCATGGCTGATGTAAAACAGGCCAAAAAGCGGAAACAGCTGAAATCACATTTTACACCAGAATTGCTATCCTCCATTGAAGAGACTTTGAATAAGGGGAAACAAGTCATATTATTTCAAAACAGAAGGGGCTACTCGAACTACGTAATTTGTGGTGATTGCAATCATATCATGAAGTGCAAGGATTGTGATGTGAGCATGACATATCATAAATTTAATGGTGAGATGATCTGTCACTATTGCGGTATCAGACATAAGGTTCCGCAACAGTGCCCTGAATGTCATAATCCCGCCTTGTTTATGCGTGGATTTGGAACAGAGAAAATTGAAGATGAGTTGGGAATATTCTTTCCTGAGGCTAAAGTGGGGAGGCTGGACCTGGACAAAACCAGAACCAGGAGGGCATTTGAGAAATTGATGGATGATTTTGAAGCAGGAAGGATGAATATTCTGGTGGGAACCCAAATGGTTACCAAGGGACTTGATTTTGAGAATGTAGAGCTGGTTGGTATTCTTGATGCTGATTCTATGTTGAATTTTCCGGATTTCAGGGCATTTGAGAGGAGTTTTCAGTTGATGACACAGGTAAGTGGCAGGGCAGGGAGAAGGGAGCAAAGGGGGAAGGTTGTTATTCAGACTACAGACCCAAAACACCCTGTAATACAACATGTTCTGGCCAATAATTATCGTGCTTTCTATGATGAGCAGATGGCAGAAAGAGAGCTGTTCAAGTATCCTCCCATGGTAAGGTTTATTCGGATATCATTGCGGCATGAAATTCCATCAATTCTCGATGGTGGTGCTATGTTTTTATCGAAGGAGCTGAAGGAAATATTTGGGAACAGGATACTTGGACCACAAGAGCCGCCAGTAAACCGTACCCATGGGAAGTACATAAAGCAGATCCTGATGAAGATTGAGCGTGGAGCCTCATTTGAACGTGCAAAGAAGCTTACATCAGAATTGCTTGAGATTTTTGCGTTGAACCCTGTATATAAAAAAATCAGGGTCACTGTAGATGTTGATCCTATGTAAAGGGAAGGATTAAAACTCTATCTTTGACCCGACTAAAATTTTATGCGATAATATGTTTGAAGGATACGATTTTGACGGTTTTTTTAAAGATCTCTCTAAGCAGAAAATACTGATTATTGGGGATGTGATGATTGATTCTTACCTATGGGGAGATGTAAAAAGGGTATCCCCTGAAGCTCCGGTTCCTATAGTTTCCGGAATTATGGAGGAGAGCAGATTGGGAGGGGCAGCCAATGTGGCACTTAATGTTAAGTCGATGGGTGCTGTACCCATTCTTTGTTCAGTAATAGGCGGTGATGAAAGAGGATCAATTTTCCTTGATCTTCTTGAAGAGCAAAATCTCACTGATGTAGGAATTACTGTGGATGATTATCGCGTTACTACACAGAAAACCCGGATCATTTCCGGATTCAAACATTTACTAAGAGTGGATGAGGAAATGGATAGCCTTCTCCCGAAGCTTGTTCAGGATAGATTCATTGAGATAATTTTGAATTTGATGGATAGTGGAGGGATCGATTCGATCATTATACAGGACTATGATAAAGGGGTTATTTCCCCTTCAATTATTGGTAAGATAAGCCGAAAAGCCAACAAGTTGAAAATTCCGCTTATGGTTGATCCTAAATTTAAAAATTTCAATAAGTATAAAAATATCACCCTGTTTAAACCAAATTTCAAAGAGCTGAAGAAGGGCTTGAAGTTTGAGTTAAATAAATCGGATATAGATGAAATCATTGTTGCTGCTCAGGAATTCAGAAAAAAGCAGAATCTTGAGCTTTTCATGGTAACACTTTCCAGCAACGGCATTTTGGTTTTAGAAGAAGGAGCACACCATCATTTACCCATAATTGAGCGTGATGTCACTGATGTTTCCGGGGCAGGGGATACCGTTATCAGTCTCTGTTCAATTTGCTATAATGCAGGCATGACTGCCGCACAAATTGCCGCTGTTGCCAATCTGGCCGGCGGACAAGTATGTGAGAAATCGGGAGTGATACCGGTGAATAGAGAGCAGCTGCTGGAGGAGTGTAAGGAGTTGCTTGTTAACAAGATGAATGATAAAAACTAAATAAATAATACAGACATGAATAAGTTAGTCGTCTTTCTTTTGCTATTAAGTAAAATAGCAGTGGCTCAAGATATTTCGGTTTTGACAAATGAAAAAATCCTTAGTTCTGATTCAAAGTATTGTTTTCCTCATTTCAGTCCCGATGGAAATAATATTGCTTTCACAACTCCGAATTTCAATGGTTTATATATTATGGATACGAAAACGAAAAAAATTGTTCAGATATCGGACAAACCAGGTGCAGGCATCAATCCTGTTTTTTCAAATAACGGTTCAACAATATATTACAGATGGAACGAATATATTGGAATGAAGAAATACTCCAGTATTCATTCAACGGATTTAAATAACAAGGGAATGACAATTTTAGAAAGTGGAAAAAGAAAACTGTCAGCGCCTCAGATTGTAAATAATAAATTGGTCTATACGATTGACAATGATGTTAATAAACTACAAATATCCGAAAAAGCAGAGATCGGGCAACATCAGGATATTTGGACATGCATTGAGAACCAAAGAATAGTTGTTTATATAAATGAAGCTAAAAAAGTTCTTGCACCCAGAGGTGAAGGAAATTATATTTGGCCTCAATTATCACCAGATAAAACAAAAATACTCTTCACATTTTCCGGACACGGAACATATATATGTGATTTGGACGGAAATATCCTTGCGGATCTTGGTTATTTAAATGCTTCAAAATGGTTAAACGACGATTGGGTAGTTGGAATGAAGGACTTTGATGATGGGCATGTTATTACAAGTTCCGACATATTTGCAGTAAAATCTGATGGACAAAGATCGATCCGATTAACTCAAACTGAAAGTGAGATGGAAATGTATCCTGATTGTTCATATGATAATTCGAAGATCGTTTATCATACACTTGAAGGTGGTATTTATTTAATGACTTTGAAACTTAAATAGGAGGCGTTATCATGAGAAGAATAATTTTGATACTCTTAGCGTTTTCATCATTTTTTAATCTTTTTTCACAAGACTTTTCTGATATAAGTATTTGTATAAATCCCGGACATGGTGGACATGACGGTGATGACAGGTATATTGAAGAGACCGGATTTTGGGAATCTGAAGGAAATTTGACTAAAGGATTATATCTCAGGGATATTCTGGAAAGTTGCGGTGCCACGGTAGTAATGACAAGAGTAACCAATTATACGGCCGATGACTTGCCTCTATCCCAAATAAGTCAGATAGCAAATGACAATAATGTTGATTTCTTCCAGTCGATCCACAGCAATGGTTTTAACGGTGTAAGTAACTATCCTCTAACTCTGTTTCGGGGTTATGATAATGCACCAGTATTTCCGAAAGCAAAAGAAATGGGAACTATAATTTGGCATAAACTATGGAAAAATGGCAATGGATGGACCCATACAGGAGAAAAGATCAGAGGAGACTGGAGTTTTTATCCTCAATGGGGAACAAGTGGATTAGGGGTTTTAAGAGATTTAGCAATGCCAGGTATTCTCACCGAAGGATCGTTCCATGATTATGATTCCGAATCCTGGCGATTGAAGAATTTAGATTACAGAAGACATGAAGCATGGGTTTTTGCCAGGTCATATTTTGATTATTTTGAAACAGAAACTTCTGATCTGGGTGTAGTTGCAGGAATCTTCCGGGATCCTTATACAACACCTGCCTTTTATTTTAACCCAAATACATTGGACAGAGACGTTCCGGTAGGAGGTGTAACTGTTACTTTAACACCTGGAGACCTTGTTTATGAAACAGATACATTGAATAATGGTTATTTCTTTTTTGACAGTATTGTTCCCGGAAATTATGTTCTCACATATAGTGCTGAAGATTTCCTTACAGATACAACGCATATTAGTGTTTTGCCGAATCAAACTTCATTTGTTAATGAGTATCTGCAAATTGATACTACGGTAGCTCCTACAGTATTGTATCATTCGCCTATTAGTACAATTAATGACAGTGTTGCTTTGAACCGGGTATTTACAGTATATTTTGATTACCCTATGAATGAAGATTCCGTTGAAAATGCAATTTCGATATCTCCAGAGACAAGCCTGATTTTTTCTTGGGATGAAGATTCAAAAATTCTAACTTTTGGTCCTGAAACAACGTATGCAAAAGCCTCACATTTTTACATTACAATAGGAACAACGGCAAAGCATTTATGGAATGTCCCGATGTCAGAGCCTTATATTTTTGATTTTTATACAAAAAACCGAACACAACTTATATTGGAAAAATTTTATCCTGAAGAAGGGATGGAAGAAGTAAGTACTCTGGTGCAATTCCGCTTATACTTTGACGCTCCTCTGGATGCAGAGACAATAGAGGATAATATAGTGCTTTATAATCAGAGTAATGATATAATATCTGTCACAAGAAAGCTTATTTTTGAGGAAGGGGGCAAGGGATTTTATTTTTTCGAGCCTGAAAATGAGCTCGACCTTAACACTTCTTACAAATTTACTGTTTCAGAAAACCTTGCCGATGCATATGGTATTGCGTTGAAAGAAAATTACGAGATCAATTTCGAAACAATGACTGATTCCTATGAACTTGGGACAGTATTTATTGATTTTGAAAGTATCAGTACATGGTGGGATCCTGACGGCAGTGGCAGCACGATTGGGACTCTCGATGAATTTACAACATTCACACAATCTTCAGACTATTTAATAAACGGTACATTTTCAGGAAGGCTGGATTATGCTTTCGAGAATGATGATGGCGGAGTATGCCGTGTTCATAATGCAGGAACTCCGGGAATAGGCTCTGATCCTGATTCAAAGATAGGTTTCTGGGTTTTCGGTGATCTCAGCTACAATATTCTTGAATATTGGTTCTACCCATCTTCCGGGTATTCTCCGGTATATGTTGATGTAATTGATTGGGCAGGTTGGGAATTTAAGCATATTCCTTTTTTAGATATTACCAGTTCCGGTAGTGCACGATTTGCGAGTCTGGTTGTGGTGCAAACAGAGGAAGGCGTTAAAAAGGGAACTGTGTTTTTCGATGACGGTCAGATCATTTTACCAGTGGGGATCGATGAAGAAAAACGAGTTGAAACATTCATAGAGCAGAATTATCCGAATCCTTTCAGCACATATACAACTTTCAAATTTAATGTCCCTGATAATAGCCATGTTAAATTATCGGTTTATAATATGATGGGGAAGCAAATGGCAGTCTTGGTCAATGAAAACAGGAGAAGTGGCAGCTATAATTACGTATGGGACGGAACAACAAATAACGGTATCAAGTTAAATCCAGGAATGTATATTTATAGATTTGAAGCAATTTCATTATTAAACAACTCAAATAGTCACATAGAAACCGGTAAATGCATATTGATGCAATAGAGTAGCTTATTTACATTAAGATTTTTCCTTAAAACAAAACGCCCCCGGGATGATATCCACTTTAAAAGAATCGATTACAGAACCACTTGATCTGTACCTGAAAACCCATCCCTTTTGTATATGATCGATGGCGTCGGAGACGTAAATGATTCCAGTTGAAGGGTCAGAGGCAAGTCCATAGAATAATCTGGTTTTTGATTTAATAAGTGGAGCTTCAGCAAAGCTTGATGCCGTAATTGGAAAAGGGAATACTCCATTTACATTTGCTGTTTTTTCCGGGTCGTTATTGAGATAGTAAAGGGTATCTTTTGCTGGATTGATTGTCAGCTCCGATGGCGAACTAAGTATATCTGAAAATTCCAGTTTTCTCTCTATCTCGAAAGTGATGGGATTGATGCAGGTGAGTGCAGCAGTTTCAGCCCCATGCATACCGGGATAGCCTCCGTCGGAGAGTACCCATAGTTTAAGATTCTTGTCTACAACAATACTGTTTGGCTGCAATGTAAGTTCAAGAGAATCTGAAACAATGTGAGTTGAAACGTCTATTTTGTATAGCTTGTTATTAAACGACCAACTTGTTACATAGACAAAATTATCTATTATCACCATTTTTTCACTGCTGTTTCCAATGAAGATTGATCCTGTTTTTTCAAATGTAAGCGGATCAATAATTGTCATATAGGGACTATACAGGTCAGACACATATGCAGTATGTTCATTAATAGGAAGCATGTACCGTGGAGACGTAAGCTCTGAAATTGTTGCTTTGTGCAACATAGTTCGGGTATTCATCACAAATATCTTCCCGGAATTATTTATAATAAGAAATCCAAGACTGTCTATTATGGTCATGGACTGCAGTACATCCCCAATGGGAAATTCGTTGGTATTATAGAATACCTGATTTTTTACGGTTTCTATCCCTGGGTCATAAAAGGAGAGTGAAGCGTTTCCAAATGTCATGTTACCCTCGTTGCAAATAAAAACACCAGAGCCTTTGTCGTAGTCGATTTTCTCGGGGAAGGGATCGTTGCAGGAGACCAGAAACCCCATGGCGAATATTACAAATGCTATGTTCTTATTCATTTTGCGTGTGTTGAGATGCGCGATGCGCCACGTTTTCACTATCTATATTTCGATTCTCACAACAAACTCCCAACTCCTCCCTGGCATAGGTCTGGATAACACTGCCTTATAATCAGTGTTGAACAGGTTATTTATTCTGAGTTGAAGTGTGGTATTGAATTTGTTAAACTTTATTTCTTTTCCTGCCCGGATATCAAAGAGTGTAAATCCGGGTAGTGTATGCCTGGTTTCTTCATTGCTCGAAGTAGTAAATCGCTCTCCGATATAATTTGAAGATGTCATTATATGGTAACCCATATATTCTGCTTTTGCAGTTACATTTGCCTTGTGAACGGGAACATAGATCAATTGCTTGTCAACTGATAAATCTTCTGCTACTGTTTCACTTCTATTGGTGGTTCGTGTATATGAGTATGTTCCGAATAGGGAAAGGGATAATCCACCCTCCTGATACTTTCCATTCACTGAATACTCCACACCCCTGGCAAAAACTGTTGCTATATTTTCCGCCATCCAGTAGCTGTACTCGCCTGGTCTCCATAATATCCAGTCATTGATGCCTGACATATATCCGGTAGCTGTCATCGACAGATCGAAGAATTGAAGATCAGTGAATGAGCGTGTTATGGAAAGATCACCCGAATACCCCTCCTCGGGTTTAAGGTCCGGATTTCCTCCGGGTATCCAATAGAGATCATTTAATGTTGGCAGATTATAGTTTCTTGAGATATTGGAACAAATATTTAGTTGGAGAAGTGGAATTTCAGCTTCAAGACCCAAAGAAGGCATTAGAGGGGAGAAATCTTTATTGGCAATCTCAGTCCTCATTAATCCAAAAACAGTGAGATTATGAGATATCTCCCGGTGTAAACTCATTGCCAATCCTATTTCCTGCCTTGTTGCACTATAACCATTCAGGCTTACATCTTCCATGATATTTGCCATGGAATATTTATAGTTAAGTTGAGATTTTAAAATCATTTTTGAACTGATGTCAGTGGAAATTTTATGCGTGGCAATCGTATTCTGAACAGTACTCCTGGAGTCGTAATTCACAAACAATCCCAAACCGGTTTGGTTGGCCAGGTAGTAGTCGATGCCTGAAGAGGAATATCCTACAATGCTTTCAGATCTGAATCTCTTTCCATAGTATTTCCAGATTCCGGAAATTCTGACTTGATTGTCAGATTGATACTCCGTTCGTCCTAAACCTTCGTATGACATTATTGGAGGGAGATTCCTGTCAGAATTTTGTAACCAGGTATGGATTGACAGTATATGCTTGTTATCAGGTTTATAAAACAACTCTCCCAGGAGACCATATTTCTGATAATCTGCATTTTCCTGAATCTCATAATTCCACAGTCCATTTTGATTATTATAATACTCGAAATTGTTTTCCGCTTGTTCGTGAAATACCTTTAATCGCATGCGAATCTGGTCTTTTCCGAATTGAAGATTTGCCAGAGTTCTGTAAGTGCCGAAACTTCCAAATCCCTGTGCCAGTTTTACCAGGTGCGATTCACCCCATGAGGGAGCCGATTCAAGTATTATTGCACCGCCCAAAGCGCCAGATCCATCCGCCAGTGAACTCCCTCCTTGCAACAAGGTAATCCGATCTGTGAAGTTTACAGGAATCAATGAGAAATCAACCTGTCCCACCATAGGATTATTCAAAGGAATTCCATTCCAGCTTACCTTTGTATGCGTTGCAGCTGTACCACGGAATGATATTGTCGATAGCGCTCCCTGACCATAGGTTTTCATGAATATAGTAGAATTCGAAACCAGTAAATCAGAAAGTGTTCCGGTAAGATGCTTCAAAAGAATAGTTGAATCTATCACTATCAGATTGAGACCTCTCTCCTCCATTGGTTTTTTAGCAGTGACACTTACTTCATGAATTCTAATTGTGTCAAATATCGCACTTGCCCTGGATGAAAAGCCCAGAAATAAAACCAATAATATGACAGATAGCTTTTTCAATATTTTATTTATAGATCAATATTTTATGGCTTTCAATTCTAAGCTTGTCCGTAAAGCGCAAGAGATAGATTCCTGAGGGATACTCACTTACATTCACTTGTTGTACACTCCTTGTTGTTTCCTTCGAAAAAACGACTTTCCCCTGTGAAGAAATTAATTCTATCCTTCCTTGTACTAGTTGATTTATCGTAAGAATGACTGAAACCGGGTTGGGATAGATTTCTAAATTGGTTTTTTCAAATGGAGATACATCTACAGGTTTGTATACTTCTGTTGAGATTGTTGTACTAATTGTCGGATCACTGTCGAGCGTTGCTATAAGGATCAGTTTTCCCTCGCCTTCAGCCAGCAGATACTCATTGCCATCTATATAACTATGAATACCATCGACTGACCAACTTACCGTTTCATCATTCTTGTACCTTCCCCGGAAGAATACAGAATACTCCAGTTCATAGGCTTCAGGAATAATTTTTGAAGGCAATCCTTTGATTGCTATGAATTTTTCGGGGATTGGATATCTTGGTGCGGGTTCAATATCCACAACCAGTGAAATCTCAGTAGAAATTTCCCCAATAGCACCACCATCCGCATTTACAGCAGTATAGATTTTGATGAAGTCGATCTCATCCAGGTCAATGTATTCTCCTGTTTCATCAATTGCCCAGCTGATGTCCATTCCATCTCCTCCCGAATTCTCTATTTCAGCGGTATAAGGATTGTCAGGTAAAGGATTAGCCGGATCAATACGTATGTTATTATCAGCATATCCAAAACACCTTCTATGTGAAACAGCCTGCACAGGATTACTGAAATCAAGCACTGGAGATATCCGTCTCCCTGTAAACTCACATTTTGATTTACCAATAGTAGGAAATACTGAAGGATCCGGGTAGTAAGGCTGATCTTGAAACACGTTCTTTTTAATAACTCCAATTACACCCTGGTTATCACTCCAATGTACATCTTCAGCTACATCAGAATGTGGATTTGTATATGAAATCTGGTAGTCAGCTATTGTCCCGGGAAAAAAGTGATCACTCCCTGCAAGCGCGTACCATGTCTCATCAGCCTGGCCATTTCCGTTTTTATCTTTCATTACTTCAACGATCCCGGGCTCCGACCAAAATGAGAGGGCATTACCGAATATTGTAAAATCAACTCCATAAGGATTGTCAGGATCATTTTCTATGGATTCAGATAACTTCAAGACAATAAATCCTCCATACCCCCCGAGGGAAACCAGTCCGCCATTCTCATTCGTTAATGATTCGGCAGCAGAAGGAGATCCTGTACTAGTATTAATAAACTGACCCGGAGCAGGGGTATATTCAATAATAGCAGCAATCTGCTGTCCGGAAACCAGACTGCAGATTGCTGTTAAAATAATTATTGAAAGGAGTTTATTCACTATTTCAATGCTATTTTTTAAGGATTAGAGCTTTATAAATATGTTTGTTGGTTCTGTAGGTAAGCACATAGTTTCCAGGGACAAGAGAGGTAACATTAATAGCTTCATCAGAATTAAGATGCTCTTGCTTAAGAACTGTTCTTCCATTCAGGTCTGTAATAGTGACAAGCCCCTTGCTAAGGTTTTTCCCTTTGATTTTAATATAATCCACTGCAGGATTTGGATACACTGTTATGGCTTCTGATATCCTGACTGAAATAAGAGCTTGAGGAATATCGAAATGAACTTCAGCAATTTCGGTACCGTATGCCATTGCGTAAACTTCATTGCCCGGATCCTTCAGGGAAATATTACCCCAGGTTGACAAATGTGTTAAAAACAGATCTGTTGTTGCCAGGGTGTCATAACTATCGTTTTCATCCCACATGCCGATAAAACTCTCAAAATGATCCTCAACATATTTATTACAGCTGAAAACGATATTACCGGTCCTATCCAGATCAATGTCATAAGACCCTGCCGGAAGGTTTGTCAATACTGTAGCACTTTCAGCTTTTAGGGTGTCATTGGTACTTTCCATTACTGCTGTTATATCATCTGTGTTCCATTTCAAGAGTGCATTATCGCTGAAGTAAGAGCTTGCATAGTATACATTTCCTGCATTGTCGATATCGAGTCCTGCTGAGTATCCATCAAGTGCAATAAGCAGGCGGTGTTTATCCTGTCCTGAATCGTCCAATAGCCATATCCCGGTTGGATCTGACCAGCTGCTACTGTTCAGTCCGGTAACAATTGCCTGTCCCTTCCAAAAAGCCAGGTCGAAATTTGCGGGGAATGTAGCAACATGATTCCAGATATTATCCGTGGTATTTATATAGTAAATCCTGTCATCTGAATTGTCGCCTGTTGTATAACCCACCCATACATCAGTTGCATTTGGCGAGATTGTGATGAAGCTTGGAAATCCTTTATAAGATTGATCAGGTAATCCAAGCTTTTTTAATGTGGAACCACTTATCAGATCAATAAAGTAAACTGTATCAGCTTCAAGAGCATAGAGAGTATTATTACTTATTTCAAGAGCAGAATAGATACCTTCAAATGGTATCGATGTAGTCAAACCGTCGCTTGGAGTCAGGAAGCTTTCTTGTGCATCTATTCCCGGATTCACAAGTAGCGTCATTAATACGACAAAAGAAATTTTCTTCATTTTTAGAATAATTAATTAGTTAATAATGAGGCGGTTTCCTTTGTCTAATAATTATTCTATGCGAACAGGCATGGGGAATTAAAAAACATCGTAACTGCCATTTCAGGGTCTCTGATTTTGCAGCTTACGATGTCAGGAGGTGTGATGTAACATCGTGATTCTATTCCTGTTCTCCGCAGGCCACAAAAATCTATGAACCATTGGCAGGTCTTCTGACTTGTTCTGGTTTCTGATCCCTTCCCATCTCGCTTGTTTCAAGATAGTGGGCTTGTTTTTCAGAAACTTTATCTGCCGGGGCAGAATAGAACTTACAGCAGCGGGAACTGTTGCCGACTTCCCATTCTCACATTGCTGTGGTGTATGAGGCACGGCATTCCCTTTTCATCCGATTACTGGAACCAATGATTAAGCAAATGTATGGGAATAATTTATGAAAGAAAAATATAAGTGTTAACAGTGAAATGTTAATTAAATCTTCGCCAACACCATTGTCATTGCATGCAGCGTAATGGTAATCCCAAGGTATAGATTCCGGGATGTTTTTGGAGAGAGGGAGAGGAATTTATACTGAAGTGATCCCGCGTGACATGATGTCACACAGTCGCCACACAGCGTACATGTTAATCCGGGTTTCCTGTTCAGAATATCCTCTTTTTTTAGTGCGTCGTATTTGCAATGACTTGTGCACAACATACAGCTTGTGCATGAATCTGTGATTTTTAACCTGAAAGGATTTACATGTTTCAGTCCGCTAACAACAGTGCCTACCGGACACCATACAAGGCAGTGTGCCATTTTCCCTGTTCTTGTTGAATAGACCATAATGACAAGCAGTCCGGCTACACCAAATCCTGCAGCGATAATAGTTGATGTCAGGACTTCAACATTGAATGCCCTCAGGACAATTGCTGAAAAAATTATGATTACGAGCATGGGCAATTTCAGATTCCAAATCTTTCCGAGTGTTTTTCTTTTGCGTGATCTTCCTGCACCCAGACTATCAAGCGCTCCAAAATAGCAAAAGTGGCTGCACCAGGATGGACCAGAGAGCAAAATTGTACTTAGAAAAAGGATGGTCATGATGGAAAACTGTCCCCGATAAATAGGACCGCTGATGATCATCATTGGGATGGGCAGGTGTAAATGCCCTGTCATCAGAAACTTTTCGGATACAAATAATCCCAGCAACAACTGAGAGAAGAAAACTATTGAGAAGATCAACCAGGTGGTTCTTCTCCATTTTCCCGATTTTTGAGCATCATGCATAAACCAGGCTACGACTCCTCCATAGATTGATATTAAGAATATCTCTACCCATCCACCACCTTCAAAAAATCTTTCAAATATCAGTAGGGGATTTTCAACTTTTAACTGTACAAACGACAATAAAAACGCTACTGAAAGAAATACTGCTGCACTAAGAATCCATCTGTCTCTCATTCTCCAAAATTTCTGTAAATGTAAAATTAATTTATATTGAAATGGTAAAACTATTTTCTATTTAACACTTCAGAAATGAGTTTTGGAGGGTTTTTATTACATCTCTATGGAGTAGCTATGGTGTAAAATAAATATAAGGGAATCAATTCATGCTGGCCATCTACAAAAACTTCACAACCAATAACTCAAGATTATCATCATTTATAACTTTCCAGCTTCTCGTGCTTCCTTTCTCAACTTCAATGGAGTCGTTGACATTGAGCAGGAATGTATCTTCATCAATTGTAAGTTCTCCACTTCCTTGTAATACATAAAAAACAACTGTCTGGTCGTTTATATGGGCATCCAACGTTGTTCCGGATTCCAGATTGATACGTAAAATGGCAGTATCATTCAGCTCCCACAGTTTCCACACATCAAAGGAGTTATCTACCTTTAAACTGTTATTGATATTTTTAATATCAGGCATTATTTCGATTTTATCATGGTTAACACCATCTTAAATTGTTGCGTTGCATCAATAGCATGGGTAATATTTGCAGGCATGATGATGAACTCACCTGTTTTAAGAGTGTGTCCTTTTCTATCGATCAGTATCACGGCTTCTCCTTCAATTACATGCACCATTGCATTGAAAGGCGCAGTATGCTCACTTAGTCCCTGACCTTTGTCAAATGCGAATAAAGTTACCGTTCCGGTATCTTTTTTTATCAGGGTTTTACTTACAACAGCATCTTTGGCATATTCAACCAAAGCTTCCATACTGGCGGTTTTAGCAACTTCGAAATCTGTATTCATGGTTATATTTTTTTGATTATTGGATCAAAGATAGGTATTAAATGAAGTATAAAATGGTAACAAATGTTACAGGGGGATGTTTAAGTTCTTGGGCTTGTTGTTAAGCCCTTTTCAGGGCTGGTGGGGATATGCCATTATTACCATGGGTTGAAACCCATGGTTATTGTTGTTTAAGCCCTTTGGGCTTGTTGCAGCTCCTTGGTGGCAATTTGTGAAAAGGATGTTTTTTCAAGAGAAAGTCCCTTAAACAGTATGGGGATAAGTTCTAAGTCTCTTCGCACTCTGCTCCACCCAAACACCCTAGCATCTTCCGCACCATTGCTACATTCTCGATATAAAAATGTGCTTGTGTGGTTTTTGCTCCGACTTTGATAGTGAAGGCTTTTTCGGGCATTGCTTCAAAGGTGTATTCATCTGTCCAGTCGTCGCCCACGGCAAATATGAAATCGTATTCTGTATCTCCCATTTTATGAATTGCAGCGCGTC
Source organism: Bacteroidales bacterium (assembly GCA_030589895.1). Classification (GTDB taxonomy): domain Bacteria; phylum Bacteroidota; class Bacteroidia; order Bacteroidales; genus JAUUZQ01. Next base: position 62,291 of record JAUUZQ010000003.1, on the reverse strand, counting down.
CTTTATTGATTCCTGAATACTTTATCTCAAGAACTTTATCACCGTCCATGATCTCAAGGTTGAGGTTGGATGTCATACTTCTCAATTCGTCTTTCAATTCCCAGGCACGTTGAATACCCAGGTCCGGATCAGCTTTTCTGTAGTGCCAAACCAATGAAAAGTTTTTCTGCTCGACAAAAGTCCGGGGGGTTTGATCAACATAATACTCCAGCAAAGGCAGTATTGAGTCTTTCCATGTATTGTCTATTTGCTCCAGCATATGCCATTCATCACCCGGATCCTTGATCCAAACGCCGTGTTCTGCAATAAAATGAATATCCCATTTCGCATCAAACCACCTGCTCAGTGTCTCCTTGTCTCGTCCACTGATAATGGTAATTGTATTGTGTTTGTCTTTAAGTAGTCTCTCCAGTATATTATAAAGTTCCTGATCAGGCTTAGCATCTTCAGGATTCTTTTTAAATCCCGACAGAGTGCCATCGTAATCCAGGAACAGTATGCGTTGTTTAGCATTTTTATACTCTTCCACAATTTGATTCATGCGATTCACATTCACTTTTCTGGTAAGTGATGTTTTTTGTATTTCGGTGATATTCTCAAGACTCTTAATAAATTCATTCGCCCATCGGTCCGCAGTATATCTTTTCAATCGCGGAATCATCACCTTGTTGCGTCTTTTCTGTTCCTCTTCGGGCATCTCAAGTGCCTGTTTAATTGCAATCACGATATCTCCCAGATTATTCGGATTGACGATCAGGGCCTCATGAAGTTCTTTTGCCGCTCCTGCCATTTCACTGAGGATCAATACGCCTGTCCCATTGTGACAGGATGCTACAAACTCTTTGGCAATGAGGTTCATCCCATCTCTCAGGGGAAGGATGATTGCTATGTCTGCAAATGTATACATATCAATCAATTCATCTATGGTAAATTCCCTGTTAAGGTACCTGATAGGCATCCAGGTAATGGTACCAAAGTTGCCATTAATTCTCCCCACCAGTTCATCTACTTCACTTTTTAATGCATCGTAAACCTGTTCTGTCTCCCCCGATTTCATGGCCAGCAGAATCAGACAGACCTTTTCAAGGTATTCGGGATTTTCTTGCAGAAAAAGTTCAAATGCTTTCAACCTGAGTGGAATCCCTTTTGTATAATCCAGTTTGCCGATAGACAGGATTATCTTTTCCTCGGTGATGATGTTTGATTCTATCTCTTTTTGGAATTTTGATTTCTCTATATCAATACCATGACTGTTTTCAAATTTTTTAAAATTGATTCCCTTTGGAAATACGTCCACTTTCAATGTTCTTTCACCGATGCTGATTCGGTTAAATACAGTTTCAATTCCAACTATTCTGCGTACACAACTTAAAAAGTGTCTTACATAATCATAGGTATGAAACCCAACAAGATCGGCTCCGAGCATTCCTTCAATTATTTCTACTCTCCAGGGCAGCAGTCTGAAAATTTCGAATGATGGAAATGGAATGTGAAGGAACAAACCGATTGATATGCCGGGAAGTTTCTCCTTGATCATACTGGGTAGTAACATCAAATGAAAATCATGTATCCAGAGCTTGTCACCTTCTGTTAACAATTCGATAATCTGATCTGCATATTGCTGATTTACCCTGACATAAGCCTCCCATGATTTATCATCATATATAGCATTTTGCGTGAAGTAATGAAAGAGAGGCCATATTGTATTTTTTGAAAAACCATGAAGATATAAATTGTAATCTTCTATTTCCGGAAAAATTGGGATGCACTCAAAATCTTCAAGACGGTTTCTTAGTGAATGTTTTTCATGGACAGATAAATCCTGGTCATCTATTCCTGTGTTTCCAATCCACCTGGTCTCAAATCCACTATAAAAATCTTCCAGTCCTGAAATAGTTAACTCCTCTGAAGGTTGAATGTTAAAATCAGAATTAGTTTTACTGATATGAACCGGTAGTTGATTTGAAGCCAGAAATAATCTTTTCATTGAGTTGTTTTTACGCTATGTTTCATATGCTCCTGAAGAAAGAATATTTTCAATTTTTGTAAGTTCTCAAGGATCTGAAACTTCTTATGACAATATAGTCATAAAAGACATTCAGTACTTTCCTTTTACCTTTTTCCTTCTACCTTTGTTTAAAAGCTTCTATAAAAATAGATTGCTTGAGAGCGTAAAACAACTTTACACCTAAAAATTTGATAAGTATGTTCAATTTCGATGCTGTTATTTTTGATCTCGATGGGGTGATTACGCAAACTGCTTTGGTTCATGGGTCGGCATGGAGAAAGATGTTCAACGATTATCTCAGGTCCCGGGAGGAGAGATTTGGAGAGCCTTTCAAAGAATTTACCCATGCAGATGATTACCTTCCGTATGTAGATGGAAAACCCAGGTATAAGGGTGTGGCATCGTTTTTTGAATCACGGGGAATTGATATTCCATTTGGAGATCCATCAGATGATCCTGCCCTGGAAACTGTGTGTGCCATTGGAAACAGGAAAAACTTTTTGTTTAATCAGGTTTTGGATGAAGAGGGTGTGAAAGTTTACGATTCTACAGTTGATCTTCTTCATAAGTTGAAAGCTGCAGGTATCAGAATAGGAGTGGCTTCTTCAAGCAAGAACTGTAAGCCGGTTCTTGAGAAAGCGAATCTGATGCATTTTTTTGAAACCAGGATCGATGGTGTTGTATCGGCAGAAATTGGACTGGAGGGGAAACCGGAACCTGATATTTTTACGACAGCATGCGACCGGCTTGGAGTTGAGTATCATAGGTCTGTGGTAGTTGAAGATGCAGTTTCCGGTGTTCAGGCTGGTCGAAAAGGGAATTTCGGATTGGTAATTGGTGTTGCCCGGGAGGATAATGTGAGGGAATTACAAATTAATGGTGGTGATATTGTGGTTGAAGATTTGGGTGAAGTTAGCATGGAGAGTATCAACGAATGGTTTTCCACCGGGATGGAGGAGAATTCGTGGCACCTGGAATATTACGATTATGAACAGCAAATGGAGCGATCAAGAGAAGCGCTTCTTACTGTTGGGAATGGATATTTCGGCACCCGCGGAGCGATGGAAGAAAGCAAAGCGAATGCTGTCAACTATCCGGGAACCTATATTTCAGGACTTTTTAATCGACGTGTTTCTCAAGTTGCAGGAAGGGATCTTGAAAACGAGGATTTTGTGAATATATCTAATTGGCTTCCTGTAAAATTTAGAATTGATGGAGGGGATTGGTTTGAATTTACTCCGGAGAGTTCGTTTACTATCGAAAAAATTCATCGCCGTCTTGATATGAAGAGTGGCCTCCTCATAAGGGAGATGATTGTTACGGATGAGCAGCAGAGAAGAACAGCTGTTAAATCCATCCGTTTTGCAGGCATGCATGATAAGCACAGTGCCGGGATAAGTTATGCACTCACACCATTGAACTACTCTGCAAAACTGGAGATTGAATCTTCCATATCGGCAGACCATATCAATGCGGGGGTTGAAAGGTATAAGCAGTTGAACCAGAAACATTTAGAGTCTGTAAGCGAAACAATTGAAGGAGAGCATCTTAAATTGCTGGTCAGGACAAATCAATCTGATGTTGAGATTGCAATGGCAGCCAGACATGATGTTTTTGGAGCTGCATCAGTAGATATTGTTAGGACACGCAAATCCGGAAAGTCTTGCATCATTGAAATAATTCAGATTGCTGCAGAGGAGGGGAAAGAAATCTTAATTGATAAATTGGTAAGCATCTATACATCCCGTGAAAAAGATTCTATGCATCCTATGCAGGACTCTTCTGTTGCTTTAATGGCGATGAATTCATTTGAAGATGAATTGAAGAAATCAACACAGAGCTGGAAGGGTATCTGGGATGAAATTGATCTGAAAGTTGAAGGTGACCGAAAGGCGCAAAAATTATTGCGTATGCACCTCTATCACATGATGGTGTCGGCATCCCCTCATCACGCCGGATTAGACGCTGGTATTGCTCCAAGGGGATTACATGGAGAAGCATACAGGGGACATATATTCTGGGACGAACTCTATATTCTTCCAATTTACAATATTCATTTTCCTGAAGTTACAAGATCTGTTCTGATGTATCGCTACAACAGGATTGAAAAAGCCAGGGAATACGCAAAAGAATATGGATATGAAGGAGCGATGTTTCCCTGGCAGAGCGGAAGTGATGGGAGGGAAGAGACCCAAACTGTACATCTGAATCCACTCTCAGGCGAATGGGGTGATGACTACAGTTCTCTTCAAAGACATATTTCTCTGGCCATTGCCTATAATGTGTGGAATTATTATCTGGCTACAGATGACAAGGATTTTATGACTGATTATGGCCTTGAGCTTTACATGGATATTTGTAAATTCTGGATTAGTAAATCAGCTTTATGGGAGTCAGACGAGCGATATCATATTGATAAAGTAATGGGTCCGGATGAGTTTCATGAGCAGTTGCCCGGAACAGATGTTGGTGGAGTAACAGATAATGCTTACTCGAATATCATGGTAAGCTGGATGCTTGGGAAGGTGAATGATTTTAAGGGTTCTTTTGATGAGGATATTTTTGCGAAAGTCCTGAAGAAAATTAATCTTACTGATAAGGACCTGACTCATTGGGAGGATGTTAGAAAACTATTGGCTTTGAACCTTAATGAGGATGGGGTAATTGAACAATTCAGGGGGTATTTCAGTTTGAAAGAGCTTGACTGGGATTCATTTCGGGAAAAATATGATGACCTGCACCGTATGGACAGGATATTAAAGGCTGAAGGAGAATCGCCCGATGAGTACAAACTTGCCAAGCAAGCAGATTTTTTAATGACATTTTATAACCTCGGTAACGATGAAGTGAGCAAAATCATTGAAGAGCTTGGATATACTGTACCTGTCGATTATATCACCAGAAATTTTGATTACTATATCGCCAGAACATCACATGGGTCAACCCTAAGTCGTTTGGTCCATGCCAGGCTTGCATATCAAGCCGGTTTGAAAGATATTGGATGGAAGTTGTATATGGAAGCGTTGGAAAGTGACCTTATAGATATACAGGGGGGGACAACCGGGGAGGGTGTACATTGTGGTGTAATGGCCGGAACTGTATTTGATGCCATGGTATCTTATGCAGGCTTGGATATTTCCGGAGAGGATCCCAAATTTACTCCTGCTTTACCGGGAGGATGGAAATCCCTGAAATTTAGTTTCCACTATAGAGCTGTTAAATATGAGCTAACTGTTTCTGACTCTGAGATTAAAATTATTTCTGAATCTGAACAAAATAAGGAAATAAAAGTCCATATTTGTGACGAGGAAATTAGCCTGAGCAATGGTGTGTCACAGGTAATTAAGTACAAATAAATATTCCGAAGAATGCTTGGAGACATATTATTAATAAACGACATGCACAAAGAGGCTGCAGCTAGTCTTTGTGAGATAGTGTTGCAGAGAAAGGCTGACATGGAGGACAGCAGATATCGTTGTGTGATTGGTATTTCAGGAGAAAGCGGATCAGGGAAGTCGGAGTTAAGTCATGCCCTTGGTAAAGCCTTGAAAAAAAATCACATCAGGGTGAAAGTGGTTCATACGGATAACTATTACAAAATTCAACCATTGTTGCGGGAAGAGTGGAGGAGGAATAAGGGATTTGATAAAATTGGATTGGATGAGTATGACTGGATCAAGCTGAAGAAGACCATTCGTGATTTTAAAGAGGCCCAGGAGTGTATGATGCCATGTATAGATCTTATTCCTGAGCAAGTTGACAAGTTAATTGTGGATTTTGAAAAGATTGATCTGCTGATTGTTGATGGACTCTATGCTATCAATGCACCGGATATTGATCTGCGGGTTTTTATTGATCTTACCTACCACGAGACAAAGATCAATCAGATTATTAGGATGAAGGAGGCAATGAGTGATTTTAGACTGTCTATCCTGGAACATGAGCATATGGCTGTGTCTACTCTTAGACCTATGGCAGATTTGATTGTTAATAAATCGTATATGGTTGTTAATCCGGAAGACGCTTAATAGTATATTTTAGTTAAACTTTAGGATGGAAGGAAAAAGAAAAATACTGTACGTTGATGATGAAGAAATCAACATCAGACTTTTCGATCTTTCCATGAGAAAGGAGTTTGATATTGTTACGGCAGACTCAGCAAAAATGGGTTTGAAGATTCTGGAGAAAGATGCTCAGATAGGTGTGGTTATCTCAGATTTGAAGATGCCGGAAATGGACGGATTGGAATTTATCAAACAGATAAAGGAGAGTAACAACAATATTATTTGTATGCTGTTAACCGGGTATATCGAATCTGATGTCATGCTCGAAGGCTTCAACAAAGAGTATATATTCAGGTATTTGGTTAAACCCTGGAATAAGATTCAATTGATCTCTACTATTGAAGAGGCTCTTGAGAAAATATCCGCCTGAAACTTAGAGCTTTCTAAAAAAGAGATTTAATATCTTGTTGAAATCAAATACTTTCCGGCAATGAAAATTTAAACAGAACATGGTCGTTTCTGTTCTCAGCACTTATGAATCCTTTGTGATGTTGTATTGTATTGAAGCTTCCTGATAGTCCCAGCCCAATACCCTTTCCTTGCGTTTTTGTTGTAAAGAAAGGGTCGAATAGCTTATGAATTTCTTTTTGCGGTATCAGTGGTCCTGTATTGGAGATTGAAATCGTAACATAATTCTTTTTCTCGATAATTTCCTGATATGCAGTTATTGAGATCATTTCATTGTCCTTCTCTTTCTTACTCGAAATTGAATCAATTCCATTTGTAATAATGGTTTGAACAACTTGTTGAATTTCCGGATACCAACACTCAATAGTCAAATTATCAGGTATTTCAGTTGTTATATTTATAAAGGATGGAATGAAGGCTTGAATATCCAGCAATGCAGATTTAATTAGCGTAACAATGTTTGTTCTTTTTAATACTTTAGACTCTCTGCTCTTTAATGAACCAAGTTTAGTTACAATATCTGTCGTACGAATCACCCCTTCTTTTGCAAAACGGATTAATTCGAGATAATGTTCTCCAAGATCATTTTCATCATAGTTTTTAAATAAATCAGGGTGCTGTTTCAGAATATCTTCCATTTCTTCCAGACTCCCTGAAATAAAATTCAAGGGATTATTAATTTCATGGGCTATACCTGCAGTAAGCGTTCCCAAGGCGGCAAGTTTCTCCGATTGAACCAGTTTTGATTGGGTTTCATGTAGTTGATTCAGGGTTCTGTCCATATTTGCATTAATACTCTGGAGTTCTTCCTTTTGATTGGAAAGAATACTATTTTTTTCTTCCAATTCTTTTCTTCGCATCTTTAATCTTGTTTCATATTTATTATTTTGTAAAAAGAGCAAGCCTAATGCCAGATTCACAAAAGCAAAGAATATAGCTGGAATAAGGTTGTAGTAAAAACGGTTTTCTATTACAATTGGAATAATCTCTTCTTCCATTTCGCTAAAATAGATCATCAGATTATCGATGGATAATCCCAGGATAAAATATATACTAAGGATAACAGGCAGGAGTATTCGGTCCTTTTTTGGGTGTAATATAAAGTGTGGTGTCAGAGAGAATGCAATAGGAAGATAAGGAAACCAGAAGTAAAACTCATTATCGTACAATCTGGCAATGACCGGGAGTATCATAAGAAGAAATGGAACCAGTATCATCAAGATCAACTGCGCCAATCTTATCCTTTTGTATTTAATGAGTATAAGATTTATAATTGCTATTAAAATAATTGCATGATATCTGAAACTAACAGGAAGGAGTCCGTTATTGTCAATGTGCAGCATGATGACAACGGCACTAAACAGAACCAGATAGAAGTAGTTGATGGAGATCAGTGAGACGATCTCTTTATCATCCTCGAAATTGTATCCGAAGGAGAATTTCCTGTATGATAGATTCCTGAACATTTTGTTTGTCGATACAATGTACAAAAATTCACTTAGTATTTTTGCCAAATTGTCGCGCCTCTGTGGAGGAAAACCCCTCTTTTAAGAGCAATATTGCCATATTGGTCAAAACAATATCTGCTTAATTATTATTTAACAAATCAGAATCTACTCTATTGAGCTTAAATCGTATTTTTATTGCTGCTCAAGGACATGTCATACTTACACACATTTTATTAACAATTGCATGTTCAATTGAAGTGTAATTCCTAATTTAGATGCCTTGTCTCTCAGATTTTTTTGACAAGGGATTGATTGGGTTATTTTAACGAAAGAAAATTAATTAACAGTACAATTTTAACTAAATACTTATTACTATGAAGAAATACTACTTATTATCAATTTTGGCAATACTGGCGTTTTCAGTATCAGCGCAGAACCTGGTTTTAAACCCGGGGTTTGAAGCTTGGGATGATGCAACTCATCCAACAAGTTGGACTAAAGCGGAGAATGTGGATCAGGAATCGGTAGCAGCAAATGTTCATTCAGGGACTTATTCTGCAAAACATACTGGTGGCACCAAAGATATTGCCCAAGATATTGCGGTCACTGCAGAAAAAGAATACCAACTTAGTTTTTGGTATAAAGTTGTTCCAGGAGATGGCGATGATTCAAGAATATGGTGTGTATGGGAGGATGGTTCCGGTGCAGGTCTTTACGACGATACTCAAGGATCAATAAGAGGTCCTGACGGTGGATATTTGCCTAACGGTACAGGGGAATGGTTATATTACTCTGCTATTGTTACAGCTCCTGCTGCGGCAGCCGCATTAGCTCTTGAAGTGAGAACCTATAGCGGTGCTGTAACTTATTGGGATGATTTTGTATTTGAAGAGCTTGCCGATGTTGCGCCACCAGTTGTGGTATTTTCTCCACTGGAAGCAGCTACCAGTGTAGCGATTAACTCAAATATCACCCTTACATTCGATGAGGCTATTTTAAATGTTGGTGGAACTGAAATTACAGATGCATCTGCTCTGGTTGAACTAAAGCTCACCGACAATGCTGGTGCGGATGTTGCCAGTACTGTCTCTATTAATGCAGAAAAAACAATTATTACCATAGACCCTGACGCCGATCTGGCCAATGATCAGGTCTACTATGCTGCTCTCAAAGCTAATGTTGTAGAGGACGCAGCAGGTAATGCAGCAGATCTTGTGCAAAGCGCATCATTTACTACTATTGGTGTTGCAACTCCTGTGATTGAGGTGACCTATCCCGCTGGTGGGGAGGCATTCTATCCCGGACAGGATTTACACATAGACTGGAATGCTGAATTCGTGGGTAATATCACAATCTGGGTTTCATTTGATGCCGGTGGATTGTGGGCGCCTATTGTTGAAGATATTTCTCCAACAACAGGAACAGTAGATTATACAATTCCTACTGATTCTCCAGCAACATTGCAAGGTATGATTCGCATTACCGAAGCAACTAATGTGACATTCCTGGCAGGAGAGCCAATGGATGATTCTGAAATTTTTGCAATTGTTCCTATGCTCAGTATTTATGATATTCAGAGCGATGTAATTGCATTATATGAAGATACAGTGTGCATAACTACAGGTATTGTTTCTTATGCCAATGGTAAAGATGAGTATTATATTTCAGATGGTATTGGAGGAGATTATAGTGGAGTGGTTGTTAGAGATGATGTTAATATGCCTGTTGTTGGTGATAGTATTGTTATTGCCGGTACAGTTGATGAGTATTATTCTTTAACGCAAATGACCAGTCTTTTCTCCTTTGAAAATATTGCATCCGGGAAAGCTGTTCCTGCACCTGTAGATGTGACAACTGGTGGAGCAGGTGAGACACTTGAAGGTGTTATTGTAAAACTCAGCTCAGCAGTCGTCGTAACAGAAGCCAACAATTATGGCGAAGCAGAAGTTGATGATGGAAGTGGTGTGATTTTGACTGATGATCCTTATTATGAAGCAACGCTTAATTTGGGTGGCACATACGATATCACGGGTCCATTATCCTATTCCTATGGCGATTGGAGAGTTTATCCAACAGCTGCAGGCGACGTTGTTGAAATTCCATCTGCCGAGGCTTCGGTAACATCTGATGTATACACAGTTGATGATGCAGGAAGTACTATAACTGCTGTTCCTGCCTTAGAAGATCTTGCGACTTTGGAGGGCAATATTGTTCCTGTATACGGAGCTACATTTATGGTGTATGAAGCTGACGGCACTACAGTAGCAACAGATCTTCAAACTGGTTATCAGTTGATAGTAACGTCACAAGATAGTAATGTTACCAAGGCTTATGTTGTTACAAAAGATCCATTAAGTGATGATGCAAGTGTTACATCTGTTGTTTACACAGTTGACGATGGAGCTGGAACTATTGCTGGTGTACTTTATAAGTCTGATCTTGTTTCATTTGAAGCATTGGTGATTCCTGCTGCAGGTGCAACATTTATGACCTATCAAGCTGATGGTACAACCGAAGCAACTGATGTTATGACAGATTATAAATTGATTGTTACCGCTGAAGATGGCGCAACAACTAAAACTTATACCATTACTGTTGATGCAGGTATGCCTGGAGAGCTTATTTTCTCAGAGTATATAGAGGGAAGTGGAAACAATAAAGCAATTGAAATTTTCAATCCTAATGATGAAGCAGTGAGAATGGATTACTATCAACTTGCTCAAATAAGCAATGGTGGTGATAATTGGGAATATTTCCATGTTTTCCCTGCTGGCACAATATTGGGATCACATGAGAATTATGTAATTATTACCGATGAGGTTGATGTTACATTATTTGCTCACGATGGTGCCGATGAAGTGATGGGATATCCAAGTCCTGTACACCATAACGGTGATGACGCAAGAGGTATGGTGGTTATTACTTCTGTTGATACTACCCTGGTTGATATTATCGGAGAAATTGGTCCTGATCCGGGTGATGGCTGGGATGTTGCAGGTGTAACGAATGCAACAAAAGAGCATACACTTCTCAGAAAAGGAACTGTAATGGAAGGAAATACCGATTGGGCTTCCAGTGCGGGAACCAATGCTGACAATTCAGAATGGATTGTAATGGATCAGAATTATTTCGATAGCCTGGGTTATCATACCCTGGTTATTCCTCTGCCTTCTGATGATGCTACACTTAGCGACCTGATGGTTGATGGAACATCTGTTACAGGATTTAGCCCTGCACAGTTGTCATATTTTATGACCCTGACTGCCGGAACAACTGATGTTCCTGTGGTAACTGCTACAGCTACAGATGATGGTTTAGCTATAATAGATGTTACTCCTGCTACTGATCTGGGTGGAGATGAAGCAGCACGTACAACTTCAGTACTTGTTACTGCGGAGGATGGAACAACTGAGAAGACTTATACAGTTCTGTTCACTGTTGAAGTAGGTGTTGAGAATAGCCTGTTCAACAATGTGAATGTTTATCCTGTTCCTGCTGTGAATAAGCTCTATATGGAAAATATCGAGGAAGTACAAAGTATGACCATTTTCGATATTACAGGAGCTGCTGTTATGAATGTTAATAATAGCGGACAATCTACTATTACACTCGATGTGTCTTCACTTAACAGCGGTATCTATATGGTCAGAATGACCAGCGATGATACCACTGGCGTTGTGAGATTTATCAAGGAGTAAACTTAAATATTGAATAATTAATACCAGAACGATATCTTAGAATGTCGTTCTGGTTTTTTATCTGATATTATTTGTTTATAGGAGAAGATGAATCTTTCTTTTCCGATTTCATTTGTATCGAAGAATTTAATAATGAACATAAGAATGCGAAGAAATTTATTTATTATGTTGGGATTTCTGACCTTGTTTTCAGTAGTCTCAGCGCAGGATTGTTCCGAGTTATTCATTTCAGAATATCTCGAAGGAAGTGGAAATAATAAAGGGGTGGAGATATACAATCCCACTTCTGAGATTATAAATCTGGGAGATTATCATGTTGCCAGATATAGCAATGGGAGTAACACATATACTGCTGGAGGAATAACCCAATTACAAGGTTTCATACAGCCTTATTCAACACATTTTTTGGTAAATGGACAGACTACCAGTACGGATACATCCCCTGCTTCAGATCCAAATTTAAGAGCAAAAGCACAACAGCTGGACCATGATTATCCGGCCCCGACATATATGAATGGAAATGATGCAATTGCCCTGTTTAAAAAGATAGGGAACACTGGAACTGATGCAGATTTTAAGGTGGTAGACTTGTTTGGAATTGTTGGAGGAGGAATGCCCTCAGACGGACAAGGTTGGGCATCATTTACAGATGTGTGGGTGTATAAAAATATATATGATGGTGATTTAATTATAGGTCAGGATAGTGTATATATTTCAAATTATATTGTTCCGGCGACATATTATTGGCTTCCATGGACTTCCAATCATTCGTTGGTAAGAAAACCGGGCGTGAAAAAAGGCATTACTGTTGAGACTATGCCTACTTTGGAATTTGTTGTTACAACTGAGTGGGATACAGTTCCCGGTGGTGTTGATCAATGGGATTCGCTGAATGCTCATTATTGCGATTGTGAATTTGCAACAGCTATCGAACTGGGAGTGGCAGGACCATCATTAAGTGTCTATCCTAATCCTGCTGATGGATATGTAACAATATCTTCTAATGAAGGAATTGATGATCTTCAGGTAATGGATCTTTCGGGTAAAATTATTTTATCCCTAACAGAACTAAAGGGTATCCGGGAGAAAATGATAAATATGGATGATTTTGATCAGGGTATATACTTGATCAGAGCACGTAGCGGAAACAATTTTATTACCAGGAAATTGGTGAAGCAGTAAAATTTCTTATTCTTCAGATGGTGTCACAGTAGGATTTGTTACTATTTCATTCTATATGTGATGGTTAAAACTTATTATAGATGAAAAAATTTCTTATTGTTTTATTTATGTCATGCCTGACAGTTTCGCTGTTTAGTCAGAGTTCGACAATTACAGGAGTCGTTCGTGATGCTCAAACAGGTGAAACTCTGATTGGAGCAAATATTGTCTATGGACCCTCAATGGGGACGGTCACGGATTATAATGGTCAGTTTGCACTAAAATTGCCTCCGGGTGAATATACCCTGAATATCTCTTATGTTGGTTACCTGGCTGAAGTCAAACACATATCCCTGGAAAGAAAGCCTGTTATGCTGGATGTTGAAATGACATCCATGACCATTGATGAAGTTGTGATTGTAGCAGATATGGCCATCTCGAGGGAAACTCCTGTGGCTTTCACCAATGTGAGCCCGGCAAAAATTCAGGAAGAACTGGCAGGTCAGGACCTTCCAATGATCCTGAATACTACCCCCGGTGTTTATGCAACACAGCAGGGTGGTGGCGATGGGGATGCAAGAATTACCATCAGGGGATTCGACCAGACAAATCTGGCTGTAATGATTGATGGAATACCTGTGAATGATATGGAGAATGGTTGGGTATATTGGTCAAATTGGTTTGGTCTTGAGGCTGTTACACGTACCATGCAGGTGCAGCGTGGACTGGGTGCTTCACAACTCGCACTTCCTTCCGTTGGAGGAACAATTAATATCCTTACAAAAGGCATTGAGAATAAAAAACAGACCTCGATAAAACAGTCTGTCGATAGCCAGGGTAAATTGACTTCCTCATTCGGGTACACCAGTGGAAAACTTGCCAATGGCTGGGGGCTTACTCTTGCCGGTTCATATAAACGTGGTAACGGCTGGGTAGACAATACATTTTCTGAAGGGTGGTTTTATTATGCAAAAGTGGACAAGAGAATGAAAAATCACCTCATTACGGTTACCGCAATGGGTGCACCACAGACGCATGATCATCGTTCTTATAAGAGACCAATCTCAGCATATGATACTGCATATGCCCAAAATCTGGATATTGATCTTGGTGAGCTCAGGGCAGCAAATGATCAGTATAATATTTATGGTGCCGGAGTAGGATATAACCAGCATTGGGGTACGTTTGTAAGAAATAAGGATAATCCTGATGCCGTCGAAGAACATCTCTCTGAACGAAACAATCAATACCACAAACCACAGTTTACAGTACGGGATTTCTGGACTGTATCTGATCGTTTAACGGTATCAAATAATATCTATCTTTCTGTTGGTAAAGGGGGAGGCGACAGACCGGCACATAGCATGAAAGATCCAAATTTATTCCAGGATCCTTCTGACCCTAAGTACGGACAGATTGATTGGCAGAGTGTTTATGAAGCCAATTGGAAAGAGCAACCACCATTCAATGTTAAGCCAATTGCTCCACAGTACGACGATTCATTAACTTATGCAAGTAATTACATGACGCGGGCTCATAATGAGCACTACTGGTATGGTCTGCTAACAAAAGTAAATTTCAAACTCAATCAAAATGTAGATATTAGCGGGGGTGTAGATTTACGATCTTATAAGGGGATTCATTTTACTACTATAACTGATCTGTTGGGAGGTGATTATGCCATTTCGAGCACAGATCAGCGACCCGATTATGTTACAAATCCGCAAGCAGCCATGAAATACGTGGGTGATACCATCGACTATTTTAATGATGGTTTGGTTCGATGGGGAGGATTGTTTGGACAGCTTGAATATTCCCAAAACAGACTATCTGCTTTTATAAATTTGACCACTGCAGTGAGTGGCTATAACAGGATTGATTACTTCCATGAAGCTGAATCCGGTTGGAAATATAAGCAGGGAGCTACTATCAAAGGTGGGGCTAACTATAATCTCACCGAGAGATCTAATCTATTCCTAAACCTTGGCTATCTTTCAAGGGTGAGGGCCTATAAATACTTTTATCAGGGTTATACTGTAAATTTTGCTGAAGAGCAGGATAATGAACTTATTAAAGCTATTGAATTAGGATATAATTACGCTACGCCACGTTTTTCCCTTTTCATGAATGCATATTATACCCGCTGGGAAAATAAGCCAACAAACAGGGTTTATTCAGTATATGATCTACTCCCCGGAGACCCTGGATATGTTGAGGGTGACCCGGATTCAAACAATGGAAAGCCAGTGTATGCAGATATTCCCGGAATGGATGCAAGACATATGGGAGTAGAATTGGATTTTATTTATAAAATAAGACACAATCTTGATTTTCAGGCGACTGTTTCTTTAGGTGACTGGATTTGGGATTCATATGTTGAGAATCTTCAGTTCTATCTGAATGAGGGTAGCTTTCCTGCAGTGAATAAAGTGCTGGATTTTGATGCACGTGGTATTCATGTGGGAGATGCAGCACAGACTCAATTAGGATCAAGTCTTAGGTATCAGCCTTTTAAAGGATTTTATATCAATGTACGTCAGACTTTCTTCGGGAAATATTATTCAAGTTTTACTCCTGAAGCGACTACAGATGATGAAGGCAATGTACATGATTCATGGATCATTCCTGATTTCAATCTGTTCGATATTCATACAGGATACAGTTTTAGATTTAAGTCTTTTGAACAGACTGGATTTAGCCTTAGATTCTCAATGCTAAACGTGTTTAATACAACATATATTTGGGATGCAACTAATAATGACTCTTATGGTCCTTATTCAGAGTTTCAGGATTTTGATGCAAAATCGGCTACAGTATTTTTTGGAATGGGAAGAAGATTTACAACTTCCCTGCGTGTAACTTTTTAAAATAAATTAGAATGAAGAAGAGTATATTTTTTACAATAATGCTTCTGGCTGGCTGGATATCTTTAAATGCACAGATGACCATCGCTGAAGCCAGGGCTGCAGGAGCTGGAGCAACAGTAACTGTTACCGGAATAGTAATCAATGGTGATGAACTGGGTCCTATCAGATATATACAGGATGCAACTGCCGGATTTGCAGCCTATTCATCAACTCTTGCAGATGTTAACAGGGGAGACGAGATTACAATTACAGGGCTTCTAAAGGAGTACAACACATTGCTTGAGATGGATCCTGTGACCTCTTTTACAGTAAACTCAACTGGAAATGCATTGCCAGCAGCAGTTGTATTGACACCATCACAGCAGGCAGAGCAATACGAAGGTATGTTGGTGCGAATTGAGAATGTGAATTTTGATGCCTCTGGAAGTTTTGAGAGAAAATCATATACTTATACTTCAGGTGATGAGGCTGGACAGATTTATATTAACTCTTCCAGCTCACCCTTAATTGGAACTGTCATTCCTACCAATGAAGTTACTCTTATTGGGCCACTTGGGGCTTATAGTGATACCTATCAGCTATTGCCGCGCGATCAATTTGACATTCTCTCATCAAGCATTATTAATCTTACTAGCCTGGCAGTACTTAGCAACTTGTCGAAAACTGGATTTACCCTTGATTGGACCACAGATGTGGCTGGCTCCACTGAAGCATTTATTGGGAATACTCCTGCAATGGAGGGAACAGATCTTTTTGTATCAGGAGAATCAACATCTCATACGCTTGAGTTGACAGGATTACAAGCATCAGAACTGATTTACATACAACCTTTTTCAGTATCAGGCGAAGATACAGCCAAATCTGCGGTTCAGGTTTATATCACACAGTCTGAATCGAGTGGCGACATGAAAGCTTATTTTAATTCTACAGTTGATCCATCTGTTTCACTTGGATTATTGGAAGCGGAATTTCTTGATCATGCCATTGATGATACCCTTATAAAGTATATCGATCGTGCAACAGAGTCTATTGATTTCACTATCTATAATTTTAATAATTATGGAATTTCAAATATTACTGATGCGCTAAATGCTGCACATACCAGAGGTGTAATTGTCAGGTTTATCTATGATAGCAATACTGCTAACCTTGGTGTAACAACTTTGACTGGAGCTATTGGCAAAATTGCCAGTCCTAAGTCAGAGTATCCATTATATGGAATCATGCACAATAAATTTGTTGTGTTTGATGCGAATGCCTCTGACCCGGATCTTCCGTTTGTCTGGACAGGTGCTACGAATTTTACAGATGGACAGATCAATAGGGATCCTAATAATGTTATCATTATTCAGGATAAGAGTCTTGCCATTGCATTCCAGCTTGAATTCAATGAAATGTTTGGAACCAATGCTGCACAACCAGATGCCGGAAATTCAAAATTTGGGCCAGATAAGAAAGATAATACCCCACATCATTTTATTATTAATGGTAAAGATGTGGAGTGTTATTTTAGTCCCTCAGATGGAACGCATACAAAAATTCGCAATACAATCGAGAGTGCTGATCATCAATTATTCATTGCTACAATGTTGATCACAAAGACAGATATAGGCTATGATATTGCTGATAAAAATGATGCTGGTGTTGATGCAAAAGTTCTTATCAATGACTTTGATTCGTATGGCGAACCTATAGTTAATACCTTAAAAGCGAGCCTTGGTGAAGATATCAGGGTAGCAGGTGAGGCTGGTATTATGCACCACAAATATATGATCGTAGATCAGGGATTTCCTGATTCCGATCCTGTATTGCTTACCGGTTCACATAACTGGAGTTCCTCAGCCCAGTTCAGGAATGATGAAAATACACTGATTATTCACGACCAGGGAGTTGCCAATGCTTATTACCAGGATTTTGTGGTGCGATTTTCACATGGACAACTGGTTGTGCCAAAGCCTGAATGTGAAAATGAATTCTTAACTATGTATGGTGGATCTTCATTCAGGTACGACGTGCTGTTTAACGACAATCTGCCTGGGGATGTTATAGTTACTATTAATCAGCAGCCAAGTAACGGTTCTGCGGAGGTGGAAACAGACCAAACGATAACTTATTATCCAAATACTACATTCAATCTGGATATAGATACTGTTGGATACAAGGTATGTATGGCCGATAGTCCGGGTATATGCGATTCTGCATTGATGGTGATATATGTGAATAGGCCGATTGGAGTTCATTCCTTTGATATAGAGAATTTGGTTAATGTTTATCCTAATCCAGCGAGGGAGCTGGTATATATTTCAGTTGATTCTGATTTGAGAATACAGGATTTGGAGTTGATCGATCAATCTGGAAGAGTAGTTTACAGGGGAGATAATATAAATCAGGAGAACAGTTCAATTAACATAAGTGACTTATCAGTGGGAATTTACTATCTGAATATTGAGATGAGTGATGGACAGCACGTTTTCAGAAAAATTGCGATTGAATAGTCGTGATTCAGTAAATCGGAGGGGATGATAGTGAAGAGAATAATTCTAAGCATATTTATTTGTCAGCTTGCTATTGCCATTACCTTGGCACAGCCTGCAAACTATTATAATACGGCTTCCGGTAAATCAGGGGAGGAGCTCCAGCAGGCGCTTCACGATATTATTGATAACCATACAATTCAGAGTTATGCTTCCCTCTGGACGGCTTTTAAAACAACAGATGATAAAGCCGATGGAACTGTTTGGGATATGTACTCAGACAATCCGGATGGTGAAGAGCCTTATGTCTATACCTTTGTTTCCGACCAATGTGGGAATTATTCAGGTGAGGGGAGTTGCTATAATCGGGAGCACTCTTTCCCAAAAAGCTGGTTTGGAGATATAGCTCCAATGAACACTGATCTTTTTCATCTCTATCCTACGGATGGTTATGTAAACGGTAAGCGGAGCAATTATCCCTTTGGTGAAACAAATTCACCTTCCTGGACATCACTAAATGGGTCAAAATTGGGTTCTTGTTCTGTTGCAGGCTATACAGGAACTATTTTTGAGCCTATTGATGAATACAAAGGAGATTTTGCCAGAACTTATTTCTATATGGCTACAAGGTATTATGGGGAAGACAATAGTTGGATAGGTAGTGGCATGACCGATGGAGCACAGCCTAAACCATGGGCGAGAGTGATGCTTATGCAATGGCATAACGATGATCTGGTTAGTGCGAAGGAAGAGGAGAGGAATGATGCCGTATATGTACTGCAGGGAAACCGGAATCCCTTTATTGATAATCCTGAATATGTTGCTTTGTTATATGAAGGGGGCTCTGTTGATGAATTACCGCCTGAGATTGACAGCATAACTGCTAATGCGACTGATATGCTTGTTCTCTGGTTCAATGAGCCACTTGATCCTGCAAGTGCACTACTTGCAGGTAATTATCAGATAAGCTCAGAAGTAGTTGTTGAAAGTGCAACATTTCTGTCAGCAGAGCAGAAAGCGATTAAATTAGCTGTTGCCGATATTGAAAATGGTAATTATACATTGGTGATCAATGGTGTTTCTGATTTATCAGGTAACATTATGGCATTTGCAATTTATGGGTTTAGTGTAGATATAGAGTTTGTTCAACCAGAGTGCTTCAATGATCTGCTTACCATGTACGGGGGCTCATCATTTTCTTACCTGGTTCTTTACAATGATATTTTACCCGGTGCCATAAATGTTTCTATAAACCAGCAACCTGCTCACGGCACTGCCACTTTGGAAACTGATAATTCAATTACTTACTATCCGGAATCTACATTTAATCAGGCTTATGATACCATTGGCTATAAAGTCTGTATGGAGGCCAATCCGGGCGCCTGTGACTCTGCTTTGATGGTAGTATTCGTGGACAGGCCAATTGGGATAGAGATAGAAAGAGCTGAGAATGAAGCCAGTATTTATCCGAATCCAAACAATGGAGAATTTTATGTTCGCTTATCCGGAGAACAAATCAAAATCAGCTCAATGAAACTGCATGATTTATTTGGTAGAGACATTCCCTTTGTTAATGACGGTGAAGGTAATTTCCACAGTATTTCAATTTCCGCTAAGCCGGGAGTGTACTATTTGAATCTCATGTTTAAAGATGGCGCAAATTCGTGCTTACCTGTAATGGTTCAGTAACATCAAAGCACTAACATAATCTTATTGTTGTGGCATGTTTCAGGCATGCCTGAAACTTACTAAAACATTCTTATATACTATAAAAATATTTTTCATGTAAATCCCATGAAAATGGCATGAAATTTGAGTCATAGTCAATCCGAAATAATTAAAGCTCCTAACAGCGAAGGACGGCCAGCAGTGATGTCTGGAGTAATTAAATTAGGCATTCAGGTTGAACCGGAAGCATTGAGAGATCTTCTTACAATGAATTCAAAAGGACTCATAAGGGTGAAAGGGTTTTTCTGCAATTCAGATATGCAGGGATATGCACTACATTTTGTACATGGTGATATTGAGTGGGAAAAGCTTGATGATTACAGAGGAAACTTGCATTTGATTATAATGGGTACTGATTTAAATCTGAGAGAGTTGCATAAAAAGCTTAAAGCACTTGCCGGGTAAAACAGAATTATTGTAACGATTTGAAGATATTAACGTAAAAGAAAAACACACACAATAAAATTTAAAAATTATGAGATTGAAATTCTTTAAATCCGCAGCATATTTGTTAGTCTTAGTGATGGGATTAGCAATCACATTTACCTCCTGTGAAAATTCACCCAAGGTAATGGATCTTCCGCCAACAGAATCTCTTCAGATTGACATGGATTTGTTTCCCTCAGCTGGAGCTGGAAATAAATCAGCAATTGTTTCACAAGGCAATTTTGGATATTCCTTTGGCACCATATTTATATGGCAATCGGTTCTGGTCATAAATGTTGCCATTCCAATAGCAGCTTATGCAGAGGCTTTCAACCATACTCCGATGTATCTGGGGGATGAGTCATGGGAGTGGAGTTACAGTGTACCTGTGAATAGTGTTATTTATGAGGCATCATTAATTGGAACCAGAATAGATAATGAAACCTTCTCAATTGAGATGTACCTGTCAAAATCCGGGGAGGATGATTTTACTGATTTTTTATGGTTTTCCGGAGTCATCAGCTATGATCATTCAGTGGCAACATGGTCGGTGAATCACAGTCCGTATAATCCTGTAGCATTCCTGGAGATTGAATATAACAAAGATTTTGACGCTAATTCAGCAAATATACGTTATACGGTTATTGATCAGGATAATGATTTATACCAGGCATATATTGCTTATGGAATAGATCCTGCAAACGACTATGACGCATATTATACTGTAATGACTGGCGATGGGTATACTTATATTGAGTGGAGCACCACCAATTCGGCCGGCAGGGTTAAAAATACAGATCATTTTGGTGATGCACTATGGCATTGCTGGGATAGCCTGCTTCAGGATGTGGATTGCCCGGAGGAATAGATTTATATTTTATTTTAAAATAGAAAGCTGCCTTCATTGAGGGTGGCTTTTTTCATAAGAGAAATTATGGAATGATGGATGTGAAATTTCATTTTTCCTCTCTTCACTTACCTCCCAATCCTATAAGAAAGCTTAATCAGGAAATAATTCGTTGGCTCAATATTCCATAGTTCTCTCATATCCCCTGAGAATTGAAAGGCATTATATGTATCATAGTGGTCACGTGATTGGGACCAAACCAAATATACAATAGAGCCAGGTTGATACTCCCATCGGATCACCAGGTTGGAAAGAAATTCCTTTACTTTAAAATCCATACTTCCAAAAGTATACTGTTCAAATCCTGTATTCTCCTCTGTAATAACAAAATTATTCTGATCAGAGTCAAAGTTTATTTCAGTGTCACTAAAGAGATGATACCGATCGCTATACACTTCCGCATTTGGGTTGGTGATATACTTGTAATCAAAATAGTTTCCGGTAGCAACAAATGGTTGTCCCCAAAACTGGATTGTAAGATCTGGTCTGAGCGTAAGGTTCATGCGTATTGAGAGTGAGAGAACCGATTGATCAATACTGCTAAAGATATACCTGTTGTCATCAACACCTTCATAATAGGAAACATATTGAAGAGTTCCTGAGTTTAATGATAACTCAGGTTCAAGGGAGATATTGAATGAATTAATGGGATGGTAGACCATTTCCAAAGAGTAATTGGAACTCGATTGACTATCCTCAAACCCTTTTCCGAAGCGAAACCCGGGTTCAATAACCAGTTTCTTACGTTCGTCAGTTGAGAATCCCATCCCCATGCCAATATCTCCGGGAAGCAACATGGAGGGGCCACCTCTGAGAAAACTATTGATTCGTTTTGGTCCGGTTAAAGATATGTTATATCTACCTCGCCAGAAATTTTTAAAGGTGGCATGAAATCCCCCTTCAACTCCACCCAAGGCAAGATTACCCCCAAAATCCCATGCCCTGAATTGGTTCACACTTAGGTTCAGATTTCTGAATATTGAGAAGGGTTCATAGAAATGATAGCCCATCCAGAAAAGTTGAAAAAGTTCATCACTTCTCCGAAGAAATCCAATATCGTTCAATTCCAGCCCGGGTGATTTCCAAACCATGGCAGCAAGAAAATTAAAGCGACCACTTGTTTTCCAGAACTGAAAATTACCTCCATATCCTGAGAGGCTGGTACGGGTGGTGTCTAGAGTTACATAATCTGCATCAGGCCGCTGATACAGTCTGGCTTGTGACTGTTGGGCAATGCTTATAGCCTCAGTAGATCCCTCAATTCTGCTGTAGTAATTGACCATTTTTATGTTGTATCCCCTTTTATTCCAATACTGTTGGAAATCGACACCTCCGGTTGTTGCAGAAGTAGGTAAAAAATTAAGATGGTTTTGGGTAATATTTCGATATGTGGAAGTAATCATTCCGCCTACAATAGTGTTTCCCTCATTTATATCCTGCAGAACTCGTCCGGTAAAATAGTTTGTGAGTGGCTCCACAATTACTTCTCTTTGTTCTCCATTAAAATCAATTAGCGCACTTTCCTCTGCGGCTACACTTTCCAAAATTCCTATTGAAGTGCCATTCCGTGTTTTTCCACTCAATTTTGCTGCTGCCAGAATATTTGCCTGTTCAGGTTGTTTTAAGTATTCACCTTCAAGAAGCTCAGGGTAGTAGTGTGGTTGGCGACCTATCCTTCTGCTATAGAATAGATTCTCAGCACCAATACCACCACCGCCAAACATAAGTGGGAAATTATAGATGTTTTTCCCCTCGATAAAGAGTGGTCTTTTTTCTTCAAAAAAGGATTCGTAGGCAGTGAGGTTTACTTCGGAAGGATCTGCTTCAACCTGACCAAAATCTGGATTAACAGATAGGTCGAGTGTTAGATTATTCGTTACGCCAATTTTAGCATCAACGCCACCGGAATACAATCCATCCAGTCCCGGCTGGAAGGGATTTGCAGGATCACCTTCATAGCTTTTTATGCCAGCTGTAGTATATGGGATTATTTCAGCCTGTTTTCGTGGTTTTACATCTTTTAATCCGTGAAGCTTTCCAAACAGATGGATAAAGCCCGGAGCATCTGCAGGAACATGTTGCCACAACGACATTTCTTCCTTTCTGTATATTCTTCTACCAACGTTGATCCCCCATATACCATCACCACTATTGTCGAAACGCAACTGACTGAATGGAATTTTCATCTCAGCATTCCATCCTGAGTTTGTAATGGATGTTTTTACCCACCAAACCGGATCCCAGGTTTCGTCTTGTGAAGTGCCATTTTCAGCAAATATAAGATCCGATTTTACACCTGCTGGATTTACATCAAATGCAAAGCAGGTTCGCAAATCATGATAACTGTCAAAATTAATAAATACCATATCACCATCCATATCATCTCGTCTGGTAAGTCTGCTTACAATACTATCAGGGGATGGATCCATAGCCTCAATTGCAACATAGATATAGTCTGCATCATAGCAGATTGCAAACTTTGTCTGGAATGAGGCCTGTTTACCACTATAGGGCATATGCTGGATAAATTCGCTTTGCCAGTCTGCCTCTTGCCAAACCTGATCATCAAAAATACCGTCAATCCTGGGAGATGTAGAATTGATCTTTAAGGTCTCGTAAATACGGGTTTCACGGATAGAATCTTTACGTGCATACAAAGAAATGCACATAACACTTACTGCTAATAACATGAGGGTTTTTTTCATCGCTTCATTTGTTATCAGGAATAAGTGGTACACAAAAATAATTAAAATATCAGAAGGAAGTTAATGCTGGCTTTAATTTAGAACCTTTATACTATCAATGCTTACCGGATTTTCTAAATATTGATCTGAGTTTTCATCCATATGTATTTTTTTACCTCCTACAACTTATGCTTCTTTACAAAATCATCCAATACCTCATCGAGATTTGGTGATCCGATTTCCTGAAGATCATAGAAAACACGTGTATTGGGTTTCTCAATATTTATCAGGCGATTGAGGTCAATAGGAGTTCCAATGACTACTGAATCGCACTCTGTATTATTGATTGTTGTTTCGAGATCTTTTAGCTGTTCTTTTCCATATCCCATGGCCGGAAGCAGTGTTCCAATATTTGGATAAATAGTAAAAGTTTCACTCATTTTGCCAACAGTATAGGGTCTTGGGTCAACCAAAGCAACAGCTCCGAATTTCTTTGCCGCTACAGTTCCGGCCCCCAGCTTCATCTCACCATGGGTAAGTGTTGGACCATCTTCAACAACCAATACGCGTTTCCCTTTTATAACAGAAGGATCCTCCACTGATATTGGTGATGCACCATCAATAACTATTGCTGAAGGGTTTACTGCAGCAATACTTTCCCTGACAATCTGTATGTTTTCAGGTGATGCTGTGTCCATCTTGTTTATTACCACTACATCTGCAATTCGCATGGTTACTTCCCCTGGATAATATGATAGTTCATGACCCGGACGGTGAGGGTCAGCAACTGTTACTGTCAGGTCTGGTACATAGAATGGAAAGTCGTTGTTACCACCATCCCAGAGTATTACATCACATCCGTCAGGATCATTCTCAGCTGCACGCAAAATCGCTTCATAATCAACACCTGCATAAATAACATTTCCCCTTACTATATGCGGTTCATACTCCTCCATTTCTTCAATTGTACATTCGTGTTTGGCCAGGTCATCAATTGTGGCAAAGCGTTGAACCTTTTGCGCCACAAGATCCCCGTATGGCATAGGATGACGTATGGCAACAACCTTAAGTCCTTTTTCCATCAGGATCTCAATTATTCTTCTTGAAGTCTGGCTCTTTCCGCAGCCGGTCCTGACAGCGCCTACAGCAATAAGGGGTAAGGTGCTTTTAACCATTGTATCTTTGGTTCCAAGCAATTCAAAATTTGCACCTGCTGCATTAACAATAGCACTGATATTCATTACTCTGTTATAGGGCAAATCGCTATAAGAGAAGACACAATTATCGACTTCAAGGTCTTTGATAAGGCGTGGTAATTCCTTTTCAGCATATATTGGAATACCATCAGGATATAGCGAACCCGCTAATTCATGAGGATATTTTCTTCCTTCAATATCAGGAATTTGAGCTGCCGTGAATGCAAGCACATTGAAATCTTCATTGTCTCTGAAATAGGTGTTGAAGTTGTGAAAATCCCTTCCGGCTGCTCCGATAATTATAACTTTCTTTTTTGACATATTTAAATAGTTTTTAGTATTGTCATAAGGACACAAATTTAAAGGATTATACATATGCTCTGCCAAATATGTTCAAGAATAGGTTTTGAAGTTTGATTGTGTTAAATCACATAAATTCAGTATATTAGAGACTGGAAATTATTTAATTCATTGAGACTGAAATTTTTTATTGGCCCTGATGAAACAAGTAAGTGGGGAAAAGCGTATTACATGTATGATTTTTCGAATAAATGCCCTGAACTTCTAAAAGTTTAATTAAGACAGATGAATTTTTTGGCCCATACATATTTGTCTGGATGCAATGAAGAGATCGTTGTAGGTAACTTCATGGGTGATTATGTAAAAGGAAAAAATTACATTTAC
This sequence comes from Bacteroidales bacterium, assembly GCA_030589895.1. GTDB lineage: Bacteria > Bacteroidota > Bacteroidia > Bacteroidales > JAUUZQ01. The sequence continues at coordinate 36,538 of JAUUZQ010000003.1, read as the reverse complement.
CTGCCGGAGTTGATTAAAAAGGGAGTGTTGATACATAGAGATATCGACTACTTTACAGATACTCACCCTGTTACAAGAAGAAGTAAGCGACGCTTAGTAGAGAAATATGATAAATATTCAGGTGTAATAATTGATATATTTTACGACCATTTTCTTGCAAGCTTGTGGTCTTCATATTGTGATATTCCATTGAAGGACTATGTAGATAAAGTATATGATCTGCTAAAGAGAAATTACAAAGCGCTACCCACCGGCATCAAGGTATGGTTCCCAACATTTCTCGAAAATAATTGGATGCTGGCTTATCAGCATATCGAAGGAATTGAACTTGTATTGGATCGGATGTCAGCAAATACCAGTCTACCCGATCATACAGAATTTGCCATAAAAGTATTGCGAAGGGATTATGAATTATTCACAAATGATTTTAATGAGTTCTTCCCGGAAATCATTGATTTTATTGAGGAGAAATATGAAATAGATGTGAAGGTGCAGATGTCCAGGGAGGGAGGCTGTTAAGCAGATTGTAAATCCTCGGTAATGAGAACCGTCTCTGGTAGTTTTTCAGTTTTTAATAAGCGTTGATACTCTTTCTCATAGAAAAATTCCTTTTCTCCAAAGGCAGGCTCAAGGTCATCGATCCATTGTGCATCAGGATTATATTTGGCAAAGAATGGCTGACCAACCCACTCAGGAACCCGTCCCTGAATGAAGTTTAATACATACACTTTCTCACCCTTAATGCTTGCTACTCCTGTTATTTGTATCTTTCCCGGACTGGAAGACATGCTGGGTCCCCGAACCGTTCTGCATATTCCGCTTACGTTTTGATATGCATTTTGAAAAATATTAAAAGCATTCTGCAGATTTACGCCAAAATAGGAGTGTGCACCCGTATCTCTGGCAATAAACATATAATAAGGAATCATTCCCAGATTAACTTGTTTCCTCCACATCTCAGACCAGATAGCAGGATCATCATTGATATGGTGAAGAAGTGGAGATTGTGTTCTGATTTGTGCTCCGGTTTGCTTGATTTTGTCAACTGCTTTAACAACAGCATCCGTGTTTAGCTCTTGTGGATGATTAAAGTGTGACATAATAGCCAGGTGAATGCCTGCGTCAGTAACTCTCTTAAAAATATCAAGTATCTCTTCTGAATCAGGATCTGTGAGAAACCTGTATGGCCAGAATGAGAGTGATTTTGTACCTATTCTTATCGTTTTTATCTGGGGTAGGTCTGCTGCAATAATTGCATCAATATAGTGGGCAAGAATACTTGCTTTCATGACGAGTGGATCACCACCTGTAATCAGGATATCAGTAATGTCTTTGTTCTGCTTAAGGTAATTGATCAGAAGTTTCGTCTGCTTCATGCCGAATTTCATATCATCCATTCCGGAAAATTGAGGCCAGCGAAAACAGAAAGTACAATAGGCATGACACGTTTGTCCCTGAGATGGAAAAAAGAGTATTGTTTCCCGGTATTTGTGTTGTATACCATTGAGTTTTTTACCATTCAAAGAAGGAACATTGTGCTCCATTTGTCCGGCAGGGTGCGGATTCAGCTGAAGCCTGATGTGATGCACATATTTGTCAATTTCCTCTTTCGGAGCCTTGTTTTTAATAAGCTCAGATAAATGATTGAAATGGCTCTCCTTTAGCATATCACGTTGAGGAAAATTGAGAATAAACATGGGGTCATTTTCAAAATTGTTCCAGTCTATTAACTCTTCAACAACGTAATTATTAGTTTTGAAAGGCAGGACATGTGATACTACCTTGATCTCATGTAATTGTTGACTTGATAAAGCAGATAACTCTTCAATTTTTCCAATGTTACGTCTGGTATATGCTTTGTACAATTTCATTTATTTATCAAAAATATTAAATTTCACCAAAAAGCGGCGGGTTGCAAAGGTACAAAAAATAGAGGAGAATTGCAGATTAAGGATATTGTTATGGCCTATGTCTCTGTTTATCTGAGCAATTCCATTCTGTTTGAATCAAGTTTGATAAAGACGAACAGGAACACTGTGAAGGCGAGCAAAGACGATCCTCCATAACTGAAGAATGGCAGGGGAATTCCAATAACAGGGAAAAGTCCTATGGTCATTCCAATGTTAACAATGAAATGTGTTAGCAATATTGCAATAAGTCCATATCCGTAGATTCTGCTAAATTTAGACCGTTGTCGTTCAGCAAGGATTATCAGTCTTATTATCAGGCTAATAAATAGAATAATTACAAGGGTAGTTCCAATAAAACCCCATTCTTCACCAACAGTACAAAAAATAAAATCGGTACTTTGTTCCGGGACAAAATGAAGTTTGGTTTGTGTTCCCTGCAAATATCCTTTCCCGGAGAATCCTCCTGAACCGATTGCAATTTTCGATTGATTCACATTGTAACCAACTCCCTGTGGATCATCTTTCATCCCCAGTGTCACATAGATTCTTTGCTGCTGGTGCTCCTTAAGGATATTATTCATAGCATAATCAACGAAAACGATGAAGAATGCGGCAATGATCAAGCCGGTAAGGATTTTAAAATATGCAGACTTTCTGGCCCTGATGGCAAGTACAAAGCTTGTCAGTATTATTATCGAAAATGTTACCAGTGAAATGGTATAGCTTGAATATCCTGCATTAAATAAATAATTTATCCCAAAGAGTAATCCGAAAATTCCCGAGCCAAACAAGAAAAAGAGAATCATCTTTCGGTTCGAACCAGAGCTAAGTCGGTATAATAAGAGTGAGATAATCAGGATAGAAGCGAGAATAATAATTTCATCAATAAGAAGGGTAGCAACGAACAGGATGATCAGTGAAGCTCCAAGAATCATTATATTTTGAGAAAATCCTTCCCTGTACAAGACAAATAGAAAAGCAAAATAGACCAGCGTAGAACCCATATCAGGCTGAAGTAATATAAGTATTGCCGGAGTGAAAATTACTATTCCCGTCAGGAGATATGATTTAAATTCTTTTAATTGAAAACCATGTGATGAGAGTAATCGTGCCAGGGCCAGGGCAGTGAGAGGCTTCGCATATTCGGAAGGTTGAAAATAAAATCCCCCGATAGCAATCCAGCTTTTTGCTCCATTGATTTCCTTCCCCAAAAGAAATACGAGTATTAATGAGAAGATAATAATACCATACATAGGGTAAGCAAAGAATGCGAAAAATTTAGAATCAAGGATGAAAATGAGAATTATCAGTAGAATAGAGACTCCAATGAAGAGCAATTGCTTACCGTAGCGCTCTGAAAGATCAAATACAACTCCGTCTCCGCTTACAAAATTCGCAGAATAGATATTCATCCAGCCAAATGCGACAAGTAACACCCATATGAATATGCTTGCCCAGTCAATGGTACTGTATATATTGTTCCTTCTAACCATCTGAATCCGCTGTATTTCCTTTTATTACATACTGTTCAAGCCATTTTCTCTTTACCTCCCTTTTAAGATATTTCTCAATCATTAATGATGCAATAGGAGCTGCCCAGGATGAACCAAAACCTTCATTTTCGACATATACTGCAATGGCAATTTCGGGATTGTCTTTTGGAGCAAAAGCAATAAATATGGAGTGGTCTGCTCCGTGAGGATTTTCTGCTGTTCCTGTTTTTCCGCAAATCACAATATCATTCATCCTGGCAATTCTTGCAGTTGATCCTTTTCCTCCATTCACAGCAAGTTCCATTCCATCGATGACCGGAGCATAGCATGACGAATCTATAGTTGTGAAATGCGGTTCAGTGAATCTCGCATCAATTTTGTCTTTCCCTTCAATCCCTTTTGCTAAATGTGGAGTATAAAAATATCCCTTATTGGCTATTGTTGCTGTCATATTTGCCATCTGAAGGGGGGTGATCAATATTTCACCCTGGCCAATTGCAAGTGAAATAACAGTTAGGAAGTTCCAATGGCCCGAACCATAAATTTTGTCATAATAATTTACTGTAGGGATATTACCTTTTAACTCATTGGGGATGTCGGAATTCAGCCTGTCACCAAAACCGAATGATGTAACATGTTCCTGCCATTTAATAAAAGATGTTTCTGTATTTTCATAAGCAGGATTCTCCAAAATTCTTCTAAAAACATTACAGAAGTATGAATTACATGAATTTTGAACTGCTTTTATAAAGTCCAGAGGGGAGTCATGAGAGTGACAGCCCACATGAATATTTCTATAATGAAAGCCGTATTGACATCCAAAAGCTGTTGAAGTTCTGATCACCTTTTCATGTAGCCCTATTAATCCTGTAACAGTCTTAAAGGTTGACCCCGGAGGATATTGTGCCATCACTGCACGGTTAAACAAGGGCTTTAATGTGTCGGTAGATAGTTTGCTGATGGTTTCTCCCAGGTTTCTTCCAACAAGCAGATTAGGATCAACAGTTGGAGAGCTTATCATAGAGAGGATTTCGCCTGTTTTAGGTTCAATGGCTACAATACTGCCAATGTAGTTTTGAATTAGCGTTTCACCATATTCTTGCAACTCAGAATCCAGTGTGATTATCATATTCTTCCCTACCTTAACAGGAATATCATATTTCCCATCTTCGTATGATCCAATGATTCTGTTGTGAACATCTTTCAGGTAAATCTTTAAGCCTTTTTCACCCCGAAGAACTTCCTCATATGATTTCTCAATACCAATTATACCGGTATAGTCACCCATTTTATAGTAATCAGAAGCCTCAAGATCTCTTTTATTAACTTCACCTACATAACCCAGAATATGAGAAGCAACTGGCTTGGAATATGTTCTGAGTGTTCTTGTCTGAAGGTAAAATCCAGGAAATTGATACATTTTTTCCTGAAAAACAGCTGCATTTTCATTGCTTAGCTGTTTCATAAAAACAGACCTTACCCTCCATGAATAGGATTTGGCTTTATCAAGACGGTTTATGAGACTTTCCCTGGTGATGTTCAGGATTTGGCAAAAATCAGTAGTATCGAACTCTTTCACAGAGTTTGGTATGACCATGATATCATATGCTGCCTGGTTTGATACAAGCAATTCACCATTTCTATCATAAATCAATCCCCTGGCAGGAAAGATTACTACATGGCTTTGGGAATTATTCTCTGCTGAGATCTTGTATGATTTGTCTACAACCTGAAGAAAAAAAAGCCTGATAATAAATACCAATCCTACAAGAATGGATACAGCAATAAAAACATACTTCCTGTTATCGTACTGCTTCATCTATTTTCTGTAGATAAAATATTGACTGAGAATTATTGTTGAGGTGGTCAATAATGTACTCAATATTACGCGTAGAAAGGTACTTAAAAAATCTTGAAAGTGAAATACTTCAATATAGAACAGAGCAATGTGATGCAGGAATACCATCACCAGTGAATACCTTAGAAACCAGTTAAATCCATAGTAGAAAACCCGAGGAAAAGTGTCAGGTTCATATCCATCCCTGGGCGCAAATATGCTGAGTATCCATGGACGCAGAAATGCCATAAAGACAGTTGCGAATGCGTGCATTCCCAGTGTATTTGTGAACAAATCCACGCTAATTCCCAGCATGAAAGCTGTTACTAACAATAGCCATCGCGGAGTTTCAAAGGGCATCAGGACAATGAACAGAACATAGAAATAGGGATTGAGATAAGCGTTGATAAGAATATTATCCAATACCAGCACCTGGATAAGGAGCAGAACAAGGAATCTGATAATATTTCTTCCTACTATTCGAATCATTGCTTTATTTTTTCTTCAAGTATGCGCTGCTCCTCCTGGAGATAATTCTTAATGACATTCACATAAAAAAGATTGTTAAAATTTGTACCCAGTTGAATATGAATGCTATAAAAGTTTCCCTCCTTAAGTGAATAATCTGAAATTGTACCAACATGCAGACCTTCAGGAAATATTGCTGAAAAACCACTTGTTATAACAGTATCACCAATCTGAACATCAGCATGATAAGGTATTTCGTTTAAAACTGCTTGCTGTGGAGAGTTCCCATCCCAGTGCAGAATTCCGGTAAAATTATTCTTCTTTATCTTAGTACTTAACCTGAAATCTCTGTTAATAATTGGAAGTATGGTAGCGAAATTTGGTGATGATTCAAGGACAATACCCACAATCCCTTCTTCACTAATAACCGCCATGTCACGCATGACCCCTTGCTTCCTTCCCTTATTTATTGTAAGATAATTGAGTTGTTTGTGTACTGTGCTATGGACAATTCGCGCAGGAGTATAGTAGCTCAATCTCTGTACTTCTGCTATTGAGAGCTCAGTTTTATTCAATGAAATATCTGCCAGTTTATTCCTGAGATTTGAATTTTCACTCACCAGAATTTCATTTGTCATCTTAAGAGACAGGTATTCTCTTGTGCCGTCTATCCTGTCATAGATATATCCTGTTATCTCACGATTTGTATTCAGAATTCTTGAATGCTGGTAGTAATTATGATTGCTTAGCAATACAATTGCAATGGTCTCCAGAACAAGAAAAACCAGTACATAACTATATTTATTTAGCAATTTGAGTAGCGTTTTCATGGCTTACTCTATTTCATCAGGAACGGAAACTTATTTATATTTTTGAGTGCTATACCAGTGCCTCTTGCTACTGCCTGAAGAGGATCTTCTGCAATATGAAAGGGGATACTTATTTTATCGCTCAATCGTTTATCCAGACCTCTGAGGAGAGCTCCACCTCCTGCGAGGTAAATTCCCTTGCCCACTATGTCAGCATACAATTCAGGAGGAGTTTGTTCCAAAACAGATAGAATTGCTGTTTCAACTTTTGATAAGGATTTATCCAAACAATGTGCAATTTCCTGGTAGGATATAGGAATCTCAATTGGCATTGCAGTCATCAGATTTGGTCCCCGTACATAAAAGTCCTGTGGTGGATCTTCCAACTCAGGAAGGGCAGACCCAACCTGTATTTTTATCTCTTCAGCAGTTCTTTCTCCGATCTTTATATTATGCTGATGACGCATATATGTTTGAATATCAGTTGTAAGTCCATCACCAGCTATTCGGATAGACTGATTGCAAACTATACCCCCCAATGCAATAACAGCTATTTCAGTTGTTCCTCCTCCGATATCAACCACCATACATCCTATTGGTGCTTCAACGTCGAGTCCAATACCAATGGCTGCTGCCATGGGTTCATAGATCATGTAGACATCCCGTCCGCCTGCATGCTCAGAAGAGTCTCGTACTGCACGTATCTCCACTTCAGTACTCCCTGATGGTATACAAACTACCATTTTCAGGGAAGGGGTAAAAAGCCTCTTCTTTGTACTGATCATCTTTATCATCCCGCGAATCATCATTTCCGCCGCATGAAAGTCAGCAATCACTCCATCCCTGAGTGGTCTGATTGTCTTTATGTTTTCATGCGTTTTCCCATGCATTTGTCGCGCTTTCTCTCCAATGGCAATTAGTTTGCCTGTGTGCTGGTCAACGGCAACGATTGAAGGTTCATTTACCACCACTTTATCATTGTGAATAATAATTGTGTTGGCTGTGCCCAAGTCTATTGCCAGCTCCTGCTGAAACGAAAAAAGTCCCATCTATATTCTTTATTAATGTTTAAAATGTCTAAATCCGGTTGTAACCATACTCATTTTATGCTGATTACAATAATTAATTGAATCCTTATCTCTTATCGACCCCCCGGGTTGTATTACTGCCGTTACTCCTGAAAGATCTGCAATCTCCACACAATCGGGAAAAGGGAAAAATGCATCGGATGCCATAACAGATCCTTCCAGATCAAAATTGAAATTCTTTGCTTTTTCAATGGCTTGGTTCAGTGCATCTACTCTGGAAGTTTGTCCAACTCCAGAGGCAAGCAGCTGACGATTTTTTACCAATATGATTGCATTTGATTTGGTGTGCTTTACCAGTTTGTTTGCAAAAAGAAGGTCGGCAATATTATTTTCGCTGGGTTTCAATTCTGTAACTACGGTGAGGTCACCAGCTGTTTCAATCTTAAGATCTCTATCCTGAACAATTGCTCCATTGAGTACAGTCCGAAATGTAAGATCCTGAAGTTTCATTTCTTTCAGGATAAGAATGATCCTGTTCTTTTTTTCTTTCAGAATTTCAAGTGCTTCTTCATCGTATCCCGGTGCAATGGATACTTCAAAGAAAATTTTTGTCATCTCCCTGGCTGTGTCGGCATCAATGACTTTGTTGCAGACCAGGATGCCGCCAAATGCAGAAACCGGGTCTCCTGCCAGTGCATCTTTCCAAGCCTGCGACAGCTTATCTCTGCTGGCTATTCCACATGCATTGTTGTGTTTTAAGATGGCAAATGTAGTATCCTCAAAATCATTGATCAAGCCAACTGCAGCATCAATGTCCAGAAGATTATTATAGGATATTTCTCTTCCATGCAACTGCTCAAACATCTCTTCAAAATTACCATAGTAGACGCCTTTTTGGTGAGGATTCTCACCATAGCGAAGTGTTCTTGCAGACTGCAGACTTACTTTTAGCGCAGATCCTTTATCCCCATCAAAAAAGTTGAATATAGCTGAATCGTAATGTGAAGAAATGTTGAATGCTTCACCGGCGAAAATTTTCCGGTCCTCCATTGAGGTCTCACCATCATTTTTCTCAAGTAGATTCAGTAGATCGCCATACTGTTTTCTGGAAGATACCACCAATACATCTTTGAAGTTTTTAGCGGCTGCGCGAATTAAGGAAATACCTCCAATGTCAATTTTTTCAATAATATCAGCTTCCGAAGCTCCGGAGGCAACAGTCTCTTCAAATGGATACAGATCCACTATTACCAGATCAATTTCAGGAATATCATATTCGGCAAGCTGGGCAATATCTGAATTGTTATCTCTTCTGGATAGTATTCCCCCAAAAACTTTTGGATGCAAAGTCTTTACACGACCGCCCAGAATGGATGGATAGCTGGTCAGAGATTCTACTGTTGAAACCGGGATATTCTGTTTTTCGATAAACTCTTTGGTTCCACCTGTTGAATAGATTGTAATCCCCAGTTCATCTAACTTTTTTACTATTCCCTCAAGATTTTCTTTGTAGAATACAGAAATAAGTGCCGATTTAATTTTTTTGCTCGTACTCATATAAAATAATTGCTATTTTTTACTGTTATATTATTGAGAGTGTGAAAGTAAATAAAACACACTTGTTTACCAAGAATAGTTTTTAGTTGTGCTAAAGTTTTATCTTGCGTAAAAATGCGTTCGCGCAAAATTACGAAACGTTTATGGAGTTTCTTACATAGGCAACATGATTATTTTAAGATTTATCTGGGAAAGTTTGAAAATGTCTTTACAGACATTTGCAGGGAACAGGTTGCGGTCTGGTTTGTCGCTATTGGGAATTACTATTGGAATCTTTGCTATAATTGCTGTTTTGACTATTGTAGATTCTCTGGAGATGAATATCAGGGAGAGTGTTTCTTCATTAGGAGATAATGTGGTGTATATTGAAAAATGGCCATGGACACCTGAGGATGGACAGGAGTATGCATGGTGGAAATATATGAACAGACCACTTGTCTCTATGAAGGAAAATGAATTTCTGAAGAAGAATTCACAACTTGCAGAAGAGGCTTGTTTTGTCTCATCTACTCAAAGAACAGTAAAATATAAAAATAATAGATCTGAAAATACTACTCTGCTTGGAGCATCGGGCGGCTTTCAGAATATCAGGTCATTTGAGATTGAACGAGGGAGATATTTCTCTCCATTTGAAGTTGAAGGGGGGCGTAATATTGCAGTTTTGGGATACGATCTTGCTGAGGAAATATTTGAGGGCGTAGATCCTGTTGGGAAGGAAGTGATAGTATCAGGATTCAAAGTATCCATAATCGGCGTTATTGCAAAAGAGGGAAAGGGGATGATGAGTGTTAATAATCTGGATGAATTAATCCTCATCCCTGTCAATTTTATGAAGAGTTTTGTTGATTTACGTAGTGACAGGGCGAATCCGCAGATTTGGGTAAAGGCAAAACCAAGGGTAAATGTAGAGGATCTGACTGAGGAAGTAAGACTCCTTATGCGATCGTTTCGCAGAATTAACCCTAAAGACAATGATAGTTTTGCATTAAATCAGACCAGTTTGATAAATAATCAGCTTGATCAGGTTTTTAAAGTGATCAATATAGCCGGATGGTTTATCGGGATGTTTTCAATTCTTGTTGGAGGATTTGGTATTGCCAATATCATGTTTGTGTCTGTTAAAGAAAGAACACATATCATTGGAATTCAGAAGGCTATTGGTGCAAAGAATTACTTTATTATGATGGAATTCCTATTCGAATCTGTTCTCCTTTCACTGGCAGGGGGGATAATTGGATTATTGATTGTTGGTACAGGAACCTTGTTGATAAATTTAACAGGTGATTTCAGGATGTACCTCACTACTTCTAATATCATCCTTGGAGTTTCCATTTCAACGATTATCGGACTTGTAAGTGGAATTGCACCAGCCTGGAAAGCGGCAAGAATGGATCCGGTTATAGCAATCAATTCTACTTTCTAAATCAGACAACCTGGATTATCTCATACAGTATTCTTCCTGTCAGGAAATAGATAAACAGTCCCATTATATCATTGGTTGTAGTTATGAAAGGGCCTGTTGCAAGGGCCGGATCAAGCTTTAACCTATTGAGCATTAGCGGTATCATTGTCCCAAACAGTGCCGCGAATATAATAACCACAAAAAGAGAGATGCTTACAGTATATGTTAAAGCAAGACTTCCGCTAAAGAGAATATTGTATCCAAATAACAAAGAGGAGAGTATCAATCCATTGAAAACCGCTCCAACAAATTCCTTTACTAATTTCTTAAAAGTGCTTTCCAGCCCAAGACTATTATTAGCCAAACCCTGAACTATTATCGCCGATGACTGTATTCCAACGTTCCCGGCCATGGCAGCAATGAGAGGTATGAAAAATGCCATTTCAGGATTGATCTTCAAATCCTCCTCAAAATTTCCAATTACTGCAGCTACAAATATCCCACCCAGTAATCCAATAATAAGCCATGGTAGTCGTGCTCTGGATAATCGAATCGGGGAATCTGTGGTCTCAACGTCTCCTGCAATACCGGAGGCCATCTGATAATCTTTTTCTGCCTCATCACGTATGACATCAACAATATCATCAATGGTGATTCGCCCCATTAGTCTGCCAATGCTATCAATTACCGGCAGTACAACAAGGTCGTATTTCTCCATAATCTGAGCCACTTCCTCAGAGGGAGTTTCTGTATTGACAGATTTAGCCCCTGTCTTATACACATCCTTAATTAGTGACTTACTATCTGCAAGAAGCAGGGCTTTTAACGATAGCATTCCTTTTAGGATATTGTCATCATCAACCACATAGATATAATATAGCTCATCTACATCTTCAGCTTGTCTTCTCATTTCTCTTAAACAGGTGGTCAAGCTCCAGTTTTCATAAACCTTGATCAGCTCTTTTGCCATGAGTCCGCCGGCCGTGTCTTCATCATAGGCAAGCAGATCCACAATATCTCCAGCCTGTTCCACATCATCGATATGCTGCAATACTTCCTGCTGAACTTCTTCCGACATATCTCCAATGACATCCGCTGCATCATCGGAATCCATGTGGTATATAAACTGATTTGCGATAGTTTCAGGAGGCAATGCCTTTAGAAACTTCTCCCTGTCATCCTCTTCAAGTTCAACCAATGCGTCTGAAGCGGTTTCAGGATCCAGCAACATAAAGAGGTATTTCGCCTCGTTCATGCTCAATTCAATATAGATTTCAGCAATATCAGCAGGATGAAGATCCTCCATCATCATGAGTGTCGCTGCGTCATCTTTGGCTTCTATAAGGCTTCTTAATTCACTTATATATTCCCTGGTTATTTCTCTCTTCATAACAGAGCAGGTTTTACCCGACTGATCAGGTTTGATTTACACTCAGATTTATTTAATTCTATTATTGTCAACCAGATTTGTAAGTTCAACAAATTCAGACACACTTAGCTGCTCCGGTCTAAGAGACAATAATTCAGATTCGATCTGCAAATTTAACAAAAATGTCTTTAAGGAGTTGCGAATCGTCTTTCTTCTCTGATTGAAAGAAGTTTTTACAAGCGTAAAAAAGAGTTTTTCATCGCAGTTTAAGCTTGTAGTTTCATTGCGAATCAACCTTATTACTCCTGATTTTACCTTTGGAGGCGGAAAAAAGGAGCCGGGTTTCACGGTAAACATATACTCCAGTGTATAAAATGCCTGTAGAAAAACAGAGAGTATCCCATATTGTTTAGAACCGGGTGGAGAGACCAGTCTTTCTGCTACCTCCTTCTGGATCATACATACCACTTCACTAACCATCTCCTTGTTATTCAATACCTTAAAAAATATCTGACTGGAAATATTATATGGAAAATTGCCTATTATCTGGATATTTTTTTCATTGAGCGAGGACAGATCAAGTTTTAAGAAATCCTGAAGTAGCATCTCTTTCTCTAAGCTGGGCCATTCTCTAATAAGGTATTCATAGGATTCATGGTCTATCTCTATGGGGACAAATCGCCTGATATTCTCTTGAAGCAGGAAATTCGTCAGAATACCTTTTCCGGGACCGATCTCCACCACAACCCTGTCCTCTCTTTTACTCATAGAGCTTACAATCCTTTCGGCAATTGCCGGATCAGTCAGGAAATGTTGCCCCAGATGTTTTTTTGGACGTACCATAATTGAGGAAAGGGTAGGTTTTCTATTCCTTCGCAATTTATAAATATTAAATTTGAATCTTTGTTAGCTGAATAAGTTTTGTGTATTGTGCCATACATGGCGCCAAAAATGATTCACCAGGTAATATCATTTAGGCTTGCTTACATTTGTGGAACAAATAAATTTTCAAAAAAGCACTCAGCTATCAATTAACACCTGACATTGGTAAATAAATCATTTAGAATGAAAAAGCTAAATAACCCCTTTGCAGAAGAACCGAGTTATTATTGCTTTGGCTGTAGTCCTAATAATCACCATGGATTGCAGATGGAATTTTACGAGGATGGAGATGATATTGTGTCAATTTGGGATCCGGAGAATTATTACCAGGGATATGTAAATACTCTTCACGGAGGGATACAGAGCACGGTGATGGATGAAATTGCAAGCTGGGTTGTTTTTGTTAAGCTAAAAACCGGTGGGGTGACATCCAGACTTACTTCACGATTTCGGAAGCCGGTAATGGTAGATAAGGGACCCATTACACTCAGGGCAAAACTTATTGAGCAAAATAGAAATATAGCGAAGATTCAGGTTTATCTTTATAATTCAGAAGGAGTACTTTGCGCTGAAGCTCTTGCAGAATATTTTGTGCTTTCACAGGAGAAAGCACGTGAAATGATGAAATTTCCTGATCCGGAAGCATTTTATGAGTAGTGTGTATTACGTCATACGTATTAAGAATAAATTGAAATGAAATATAATTTTGATAAAATAATAGAGAGAAGAGGGACTGATTCGGTAAAATATGACCTGCTGAAGCCATTGTATGGAAGAGAAGATCTTATTCCGATGTGGGTTGCAGACATGGATTTTGAAGTGCCGGATTTTATCAGGGAAGCTTTGGCAAAACGTTTGGAGCATCCCATTTATGGATATACCTGGAGACCATCTCGTTTTTATGAGATCATTGCAGGATGGCTTGAGAGGCGACACGCATGGACTGTCAGGACAAAGACAATAAGTTTTAGTCCCGGAATTGTACCTGCATTAAATCTTTGTGTACTCGGATATACTGAACCCGGAGACAAGATATTGGTTCAGCCACCTGTCTATTTCCCATTTTTTACAGCAATAGAGAACCATAATCGGAAATTGGTCTACAATGAACTTATTGAAAAGGATGGTGAATATACCATGGATTTTGAAGATCTGGAGAGTAGTTTCAAGGATGGTGTGAAGTTTATGCTTTTTTGTCATCCACATAATCCTGTTGGAAGAGCCTGGAGCGAGAGCGAATTGAAGCGCCTGGCAGCTTTATGTGTTCAGTATAATGTGAAGATTGTTTCTGATGAAATACATTCGGATCTCCTTCTCTTCGGAAATAAGCATATTCCACTCGCCAGTATTGGAGAAGATATTTCAAATCTATGTATTACATGTATAGCTCCCAGTAAAACATTTAACCTGGCCGGGATGCATTCTTCTGCGGTGATTATCGAGAACCCGAAAATGAAAGCTGTTTATGATAAAATCATGGACGACATACACGTGGGAAGTGGAAATTTATTTGGAATGGTGGCAATGGAGTCAGCCTATTCCAAGGGAGATGCGTGGTTGGAAGAACTGCTTAAATATCTTGAAGGAAACTTCACTTTTATGGCTGAGTTTATCAGAGATAATATTCCGGAGATAACTGTTTCACCATTACAGGCAACTTATCTCACCTGGTTAGGATTTGAAAAACTGGGAATGGATGACGAAGCATTAAATAAGTTTATCATACATAAAGCTAAACTTGGACTGCTCGCAGGTTCGAAATTTGGTCCGGGAGGTGAGATTTATCAGCGTATTAATATTGCAACACCCAGAGAGGTATTACAAGAGGGTTTAATGCGATTGTCGCAGGCAGTAAAAAGCAGTTAATCAAAAAATAGTTAAATTTATCCATTGTACCAGACTATGAAGAGAACTTCTATACTTATACCGGCCTCTTTTTTTGTTTTGACCATCACGGTATTATTGGGTTGGATTCTATTCTCCGGAGCAGGTAATAGTGGATTAGTTACTACTTTGACATTTATTGCAGTTATACTTCTGCTTATTGCAGCTTTTTTGTTTTTCTATAAAATTTTCATTCCAATAAGTAAACTATCATCGGTATTATCAAATTTGGATAAAGGTGAGATACCAGAGATTAAATCTAAAAGCCGGAACAATGAGCTGGGTGAGATAGAGGAGTCACTGAAGGAACATTTAAAATACCTGAATGAGCTAATTTTGGTTGCAGCGGATATCTCAAAGGGAGAGATCAATGATAGTTTTGTTATCAGGGGAGATGATGATCAGATTGGAAAGTCAATGTTGCAGCTTATGGAACGTCTGAATACTACCAGGATTGAGGCAGATAAAAGAAGGTCGGAAGATGAGCAACAGAACTGGGCTGCGCAGGGCCTCGCAACTATTGGGGAGCTTCTCAGAAATACGGAGGATGATATTTCAATAATGTCAAATGAATTTATCAGAGAACTTGTGAGTTATGTTGACATGGAAGTGGGTGGTTTTTTTCTGGTAAAGGATGATGATGATGATGAGCCTGAACTGGAACTTACCGGATCTTATGCATTTGATCGTGAAAAACAGATAGAGAAACGGTTTAAATTTGGAGAAGGATTGGTTGGAAGATGTGCAGTGGAGAGAGACAGTATTATCATAACAGATCTGCCCAAAGACTATATTCGTATCAGGTCGGGTCTTGGAGAAGACTATCCTGCAACACTCGTTCTTGTGCCAGTGCTCTTAGACGAGCAAGTGCTGGGCGTAATCGAATTGGCTTCATTTAATGAAGTTCCGGAATATAAAATTAATTTTATTAAATCGCTTAGCAACAGCATCGCTGCATCAGTGACAAAAGTAAAGGTGAATATCAGAACTTCCAAATTACTGCAACAATCACGTCAGCAATCAGAAGAACTTTTCTCCCGGGAAGAGGAGATGCGAAAAGGTTTGGAAGAACTACGATCTATTCAGGAGCAATCTGCAAAGAGGGAGGCACAGCTGAAGGAAGAGGTGGAGAGGCTGAAAAAGAAGTGAATCCCCCCATTTTGTCGCAAAATCTTCTCCAACATGACAAAATGACATTCAAAATTATTCTAAACTGTCAATATGTCAGCATTATTCTACTGGCACAGGAATTGATCTGTAGTAGACAGTGATTAATAATTCAAACAAAAATAATTGGAGGACAATAAAATGATAGCAAGAATGAATAGAAATTATGTGCCAGCTTATTTAGATGATATTTTCAATGATCAATCCTTGGCTGGTTTTTTCGGAACAAAGAGCATCAGCACACCTGCAGTAAATGTAGTTGAAGACAATAGCGAGTTTCGTCTGGAAGTTGCTGCTCCGGGACTTACAAAGAAAGATTTTAAGATTGACCTGGTGGATGATATATTGACCATTTCATCTGAGAAAAGTGTTGAGAAAGATGAATCTGAGAATAAGTTTATGCAACGTGAGTTTAGCTATAACTCATTCAAAAGAAGTTTTCAGCTTCCCGATTCAGTTGAGCAGGATGAGATTTCAGCTTCACATGCAGAGGGGATTATAACTGTCCACCTTCCAAAAAAGGAAGCGGAGATTAAGAAAGGTCCCAAGACAATCGAGATTGCTTAAGAAATTTTCATGGTGGTTTAGGTTTAGTTAGTTTAGTTGTAGGAGCGGGGTACTGAAAAGTATCCCGCTTTTTACTTTTTACCTATATTCCTCATCTTTCCCCAGGTCATTATTATAACTCCCACTATAGTAATCACCCCTCCTGCAATCTGTAGAGAGCTTGGCAAAATTGATAGATAGATCATTGAACCTATCATCACAAAAAGTCCACGCGTTGCCTGGATAATCATTGTTCTGGATGCTTCAATATATTTAAGGGCAGAGAATTGTGCCAGGCCTGTCAGGAATGGACCAAGAAATGAGCCTATGGAAATATTCATAACTGCAGTTCCCGGTATGCTGAAGCTTTCCTGTCGTACAAGCATAGCAATTATTCCAAAAGTAAAGAGAAAAACCACTCTGTTCAGTGTAAGTATTCCGGGATGAATATCTTTGATATTGCTTTTTGAAATGATGGTACTTACAGACATAAAAAGTGAGGAGACAAGAATCCAGCCAGAACCGTCGCCAAAAAATTGTGCAAGTGTTAGATTTCTCGTGTATGTTATCAGTATTACTCCACCAATAGTCAGTATAATACCAATGGCCTCCACCTTATTAAATCTCTCTCCTAAAAAGCGGATTCCGAGGATGGTGACAAATATCGGAGTTGCATTGGATAGAAAGGAAACAATGGTCGGGTTTTCTGCTTGTAGGATAGCAAGAAACAGGGTTAAGGCAGATCCCAGTTCGAGAAATCCTATGATTACGAGCATCCGGTTTGATTTTTTGCTCAGAAGCGGGATTTTACGAATCATCCCGGTAATGATCATAAACAGCAAGTTCCATAAGAGGGCAAATCCAAACCAGTAGAATTGAAATTGAAAGAAATTGACTTCAAGCAGGGCCGCCTTGGAAAAAACATACACATTTGCCATTCCCAGGGTAGCCAGGAAAGCCAGGGTGATGCCTTTTACAGTCGGATTAAGATTTTGCAGAAAATTTTTCATAAAAAAACCGGAGCCAATACTCCGGTCTTAGAACACAAATCTTAGAGCTTTGTTCGCTATAAGCGCTCTTTAATTTTTTTGGTCTCTTCCTCAAAGCCAGGCTTTTCCAGGAGGGCAAACATATTCTTTTTATATGCTTCAACGCCGGGTTGATTAAATGGATTTACTTCCAGCATGTAACCACTAATGCCACAAGCTATCTCAAAGAAGTACATTAGCTGACCTATGTAATTTGCATTGATCTCAGGAATTTCAATTCTGATATTTGGAACACCACCATCGATATGGGCCAGGGTAGTTCCGAGTTCAGCCATCTTATTTACCTCATCAATTCTTTTCCCTGCCAGATAATTCAGTTTGTCGAGGTCTTTAGAATCTTTGGGAACATGTACTGTATGCTCGCTATTCGTTACAGAAATTACAGTTTCGAAAAGTATTCTTTCTCCCTCCTGAATATATTGTCCCATGGAATGAAGATCACTTGAGTTATCTACTGCAGCAGGAAATATTCCTTTTCCATCTTTGCCTTCACTCTCTCCATACAATTGCTTCCACCACTCAGATACATA
The DNA here is from genome assembly GCA_030589895.1 of Bacteroidales bacterium. GTDB lineage: Bacteria > Bacteroidota > Bacteroidia > Bacteroidales > JAUUZQ01. The sequence goes on along the minus strand of JAUUZQ010000003.1, from coordinate 18,607 downwards.
GTGAAGCTTGTTGTTGTAGTTCACCAGAATCTCTATCTTTTTTCCGCTTCTGTACAAGGCGTTTCTTGTTGCAGCATACAGTAGTGCAGGATTCTCTTCGAAAGACTCTTTGTTGAGGCATCTTTCTTCCATAGCCACAGCTCCGGCAACCAATTCACGGATATTAAATCCTGAGATTGCCAGGGGAACGAGACCTACCGGAGTTAGCACAGAAAAGCGACCTCCAACATTGTCGGGGATAACGTAGGTTTCGTAGCCTTCTTGCTCTGCCAATTCTCTAAGAGCTCCTTTGCTTCCATCAGTAATGGCCACAATTCTGGAAACAGCTTCTTCTGCACCAACTTTTGCTATAAGGTGGTCCTTAAGTATTCTGAAAGCCAGTGCAGGTTCAGTTGTAGTTCCGGATTTACTGATGACCACAATAGAGTAGCTATAATTATCCAGGGTATCCGTAAGTTCCTGTATATAGTCTTCTCCAATATTATGTCCTGCGAAAATCATCATAGGAGCATCCCGCTTTTCTTTTAATCCCTCAAAATTATGAGACAGTGCATCGTTTACTGCCTTGGCACCCAGATAGGATCCGCCAATACCTATTACAATGACAATGTCAGACTTAGCACTTAAGCGGGCAGCTGTCTTTTCTATAGTTTGCAGATTTTCCTCTGAGATAGAAGAAGGCAGGTCTATCCAACCCAGGAAATCATTTCCTTCACCATCTCCTTTTTTAAGAGCATCCAGTTTTGCTACAGATTCAGCTTTAAGGGAGTTTATCTCTGTTTCAGGAATAAAACCATAAACGTTCTTAATATCAATACTTAAGTTATTCATCTACTTGTACTTATGTAATTTAATACTATTGTGTTGAAATAAGGGTCTCTATCAGTTGAGATATAGTTAAACAAATAATTGTGTTTCGAACACTCGAATTATATGGCCCCTTATTGAAGGTGTAAAGTTAGAAAAACTTTATATGATTTATGTCTTCATTCAAGAGCAGGAAAAATGTTTATTTGTCAAAATTCGTATATTTCCTAATATTTGTATGTTTGTTGTATAGCTTGATTAATTCATTACTAAATATGCCTGTCATGAAATTCCAACAAAAAGTTTTATTATTTCTAATCATTTCTTTAATCATTTCTCCTGTATATTCTCAAAAAAAGGGATTTGCATCTATCAACAGACAAGACCTGGAAATGCACATGGAATTCCTTGCTTCCGATGAATTGCAGGGAAGGGCATCAGGTGAGCCAGGACTTGATATTGCTGCAAGATATTTGGCGGGACAAGCCAAGCATCTTGGATTAATTTCAGCTGGTTCAGAGAATGGATATTACCAGTATTATATTCTATCTAAGAAAAAATATGACAGGGAGAAGTGTCAGATATCTATTCAGGCTAAAGGTGTTGACCCGGTTATCAACAAAGAATTATTTTATCTTTTCCCTGCACCAACAAAAGCAGAAACAACTTTTGAGGGTGAGGTAGTATTTGCAGGCTATGGGATTAATGATGAAGAGAATGGCTATAACGATTTTGAAGGAATCGATATAGAGGGGAAAGTTGTATTAGTAATGGACCGGGCCCCAATGAATGAAGAGGGCACAGAAATGCAATTTGATAATGAGAAGTGGAGTGGAATGCAGAATTTTCAGTTCAAGATGAGATATATCATGGGACAACAACCAAAAGCAATCCTTTTGGTTCTGGATCCTAAATCAGGTTTTAATTCTCTTAATGATCAGTTTCCACAACTGGGAAACTATCTGGAAAGTACAAGTAAATTGAAAGGTGATGGTGATGATTCCGGAGCGCGTACTGATGGTCCGGGTTTATTTTTTATCCATAGAAGTGTGGCTGATCAGCTACTGGCTCCATCAGGGAAAGATTTAGCAGAAATTCAGATGGAGATTGACAAAGCACTGGAACCACAATCCTTTCTGTTGGAGAATGTTAGTATAAATATTGATATTCACATGGAAGATATGGATATCGTTATCCCAAATATTTTTGGTTTCATTGAAGGTAGTGACCCTGTATTGAAAGAGGAGATGATTATCTATATGGCTCATTTTGATCATCTTGGTACAGATAATGAAGAAGGTGTTTTTAATGGAGCTGATGACAATGCATCTGGTACTGTTGCTCTCATTGAAATTGCCGAGGCATTTTTGAAAGAGAAAAAGCATCCCCAACGAAGCGTTGGCTTTTTATGGGTTTCAGCTGAGGAGATTGGACTTTTTGGGTCTAAGTATTTTGCTGAACATCCACTGGTTCCTATTGAAAATATCTCTGCAGCGATTAATCTTGATATGGTAGCAAGGACTCAGACTGAAGAAGATCTGAATAGCGATCGTGAGGGCATAACTATTTCTGGGGGTGATACGATAAAAGTAATAGGAGGTATTCAAAGTAAAGTGCTTATGGATTTGAATATCCAGGCCCTTGAGGAAATGAACCTACCCGGGAATTATGAATTTAATGACATTAGCCATCCAAGTCAGTTCTTCTATAGAAGTGATCATGTAAGCTTTGTAAGAAAGGATATACCGGTAATTTTTTATTCAACGGGAACGCATGCTGATTATCACATGCTAACTGATATTGAGTCTAAATTAGACTACGACAAGTTTATTAAGGTCACTCAACTGAGCTATAAGCTGGGATACAAAGTGGCTAACTATAAAGGTTCCATTGTGGTGGATAACCCTATGTCCGGGTGGGGAAAATAGTATCCGAAGCCCTACCTTCTCTTATAACTCTTCTAAATAAATATTCCTGAACTGCATTGGTCCGCCTTCAGATTGAATGCCGATACTTCCTTTGGTTTTTGTCGCTGCAATTCCCCTGTTTTGGATATATCCATTTACTTTTAATTCTATCACCTGATCATCTACAGTTATATCGTATTCGTTCCATTCACCAGGATCATTTTCTGAACTCTCCAGGAATTTGTCAATCACTGCAAACCTGTTCTCTTCCGATTCAATAATGTAAATATCATCCCTGACAGTTATTCCAACTCCTTTTCCGATAAGAACCAGGTCTCCGGCTTTCCCTGCCTTTAGCTGTGCTTCAATACAGTTTGGCCAGATAAGGTCTTCACCGGTAATATGCAGCAATATGCCACTGTTTTTTGGTTCCTTTGCCCAGCGCCATTCCACATGCAATTTATAGTTTTCGTATTCTGCTTTTGTCCTTATGTATGCATTTGGAATTCCTGATACATTGATCAGGCCATCCTCCACCCAGAAGACGGAATCCTGTGGTACATCTTCAGATATAAAAACACCCCAGTTATCGAGGTTCTCTCCGTTAAAAAGTTCTGTGTTTTTTGTATCACTACAAGAGGAAGTGATTAATGCGAGTAATACAATTGCAAATGTTGATTTTAATAGGTTCATGAGTTAATTTGTTAATGCGACAATGCGACAATGCGACAATGTGTTAACGCGACAATGCGACAATGTGATAATGTTTATTCATCTATTTTGAAATAGTCTGGTCTCTTCCATCGTATAGGAGCTGCTGGTTCGGGCTGCAGCTCAAAACTCTCTTTTTCGAGTAATTCCAGCGCTACTTTTACAGCTCTCTCCAGTTGTGGATCATGACCGCTAATTACACTTAAGGGATCCTGAATTACCTCAATATCAGGGGAAACACCAATTCCTTCTACTGCCCACTCACCGTTGATGTCGTAAAATCCTCCTCTTGGAGCAACCATCATTCCTCCATCAATAAACCGGGGAGTGTCCCAGGTTCCTACCAGTCCCCCCCAGGTTGTTGTTCCTACCATTGGACCGATTTCCATTTTATGGAACATATAGGGGAGGTAGTCGCCTCCTGAACCTGCTCTTTCATTAATGATCATCACTTTTGGTCCATAAATTCCTGCTGTAGGTGAAGTGAAAGGACGTTTATCTCCTGCGTTGGAATTGAAATAGCCATGGAGTTCACGATTCATAATATCCACCATATAGTCGGCAGCAGAACCACCGCTATTATTTCGTTCATCAATAATTGCCCCTTTTTTATCCAACTGAGAAAAATAGTATCTGTTGAAATTAATGAAACCACCAAAGCCAGTATTAGGCAGGTAGACATAGGCTAATTTTCCTCCCGATAGTTCATCAACTTTGCGGCGATTTGATTCGACCCATTCAGTTGATCTCAGGGCATTTTCGTTGCTAACAGGTACGACTATTACTTTTCTTTCATTGTCTCCTTCATTTGCCTCATTAACTGTTAATGTTGTTTGCAAGCCTGCAGTACCTTCAAATAGTTGGTAAATATTCATATCGGCTGTCAATTTTTCTCCATTGACACTCAGGAGATAGTCACCCTCTTTTATATCAAGTCCTGGTACAGAAAGTGGAGCGGTAAGCCCGGGATTCCAGGTTTCAGAATTATATATCTTGCTAATTCTGAAGAGGCCATTTTCAATTTTATAATCAGCACCCAATAGTCCAATTGCAATACTTGGAACCTTAGGATAATCGCCACCTCTGGTAAATGAATGCCCTACAGCTACTTCACCTCCCAGGATATCAACAAGGTAGTTGAGATCGTTTCTATGTCGCACATGTTCTACCCATGGTGCATACCAATTATACACTTTATCCCATGGTGCACCATGCACATTCTCGACATACAGAAAGTCTCGCTGGAATCTCCATCCCTCTTTAAATATCTGCTTCCACTCCTCTGCCGGGACAACCTTATATTTGATTTCATTCATTTTCAACGATCCATCTCCGGCTTTTGCAGAGCTAGCTGTCGCTGAAACAATTCCCCAGGTGCTTCCTTGTTTATATAGTAATTGTTCACGGTCGAAGGAGATGATGACATCTTTCAATTCAGTCATGAATTCCTTGGATTCCTTTTCTTTGAGGTCATATTTATGAAGTGTAAAACCAGGCTTATTCTCAATCCTTTCACCGAAGAAAATGGTGTTTTCAGGGCCGCCAAGTGTAAACGCATAATCTCTGTTCGGAACATCAATTGCTAAAATTCTTCTCTCGATATTTTCCATATCGATGATAACCTTTACATCTTCTTCTTCCTCATCTTCATCTTTCTTTCCCTTTTTCCCTTTGTCCTCCTTAGCCTTGTCCTTCTTGTCCTTGCCTTTAGACTCTTTTGCATTCTCTGTGGATGTATCATCCTTATTCTCTTCATCACTTTCAGGAAGGAATGGAGATGGATCTTCATTGTTAAGTATGATCATGTACAGCGATCGGGTTGGTTCAACATCGTAATTACTCATATCGAGCCATCCCGATTTCTGACCAAAATTTGTGCTGGCAAGAAAATAGAGGTACTTACCCGATTTATCCCAGACAGGTCCCATCGCATCTGCCATATCATTGGTGAGCTGTGACGTTATGCCTGTTTCAATATTATGAACTTTCACCACTTTGAAATGATTATCGGCCAATTTCGTATAGGCAATCCATTTGCTGTCGGGTGACCAGGATGGGTTCAGAGTTCTTGAAGGATGAGCATAGCGTTCTGTATCAACTTTTTTAGATAGTCCCGATTCCAGGTTTACATACCATAAATTATAGTCCGTATCTGTGTATGCAATATATGCTCCATCGGGTGACCAATCCGGACGAAAATAGAAGGTTGGATTTGGCAATGGAATTTCTTTGGGATCCATTCCGCTTTGGTCTGCAATCATAAGTCTGTATTCTCCACTTTTGTCAGAGAACCATGCGATTTTATCACCTTTAGGTGACCAGATTGGGAATCGATCTGCCACACCCGGTGATTCGGTCAGATTTCTCCAGTTTCCTTTTTCTTTGGGAATAGTAAATATATCACCACGATACTCCATCAGGGCTCTTTGACCTGTGGGGGAGATGTCGGCATTTGTAAAATTATTAGCGGGAATATCCTGCCACCGTGTTCGTGACCAGTGAAAATCACCTATCACCTCAATCTTAAGGTCTGTTATTTTGTCACTTACAGGGTCCAATAGGTGCAATGTTCCTCCCTGTTCATATACGATATTGTTTTTATCTGCATCCAGACTTTTCACATCAAAATCTCCATGAAATGTGTGTTGTTTCAAATCGTTTGTAGCTGGATTATACGACCAGATATTTGAAGCGAAATCCAGTTCAGAAAGGAAAAATATACGATCTCCATACCACACGGGGGAGATATGTCTTTCATTATCAGATCTGGGTGTTTGAATAAGGGAGAGATCTTCCAGGTTAAGAATCCAGATGGGCTGAGCCTGACCACCCCTGTAGTTTCTCCACTCACTATCCCATTCACCAAATGGCTGATAAGCGAGGAATTTTCCATCAGTAGAGATTTCTCCATATTGGGCGCGCAAGGGTGGCAAGGGTTCTGGTGTTCCCCCTTCAATATCAATAGTATATAGTCTGCTTCCTTTCGTGGGCTGACCCATCCTGGCTGATGCAAAAATAACTGATTTACCATCAGGCATCCATCCCTCAACCTGGTCATAACCGGGATGCCAGGTTAATCTTACAGGCTCGCCCCCGGAAACAGGCAGAAGATATACATCTGGATTTCCATCATATTGACCGGTAAATGCGATCCACTGTCCATCAGGTGAAAAATGTGGATTTGTTTCTTCTCCCACTGAAGTGGTAAGTCGAATAGTTCTGTTGTCTGCAAGATTTGTAATCCACAGATCATTTGCATATACAAAAACTATATTCTGCTCATTTAATGTTGGCTGTCGAAGCAGCATGGTTCCTTGAGCGGAAAGCAGTGTTGAGGATAGAACTATTGATAAAAGTACAAATAGACGTTTCATATTTTTTTAGTTTTTAATGCGACGATGCGACAATGCGACAATGCGACAATGTGATAATGTATAAATAAAAATATTTTATCATTGTTTCCCTGGTATTGCTCTGCTTATCGGGACCATACACAATTGCGTTCGTCCGCCATTAACTTATTAACTCAATGACTCATAGTATCATTCAATACCTCTCAGGAATAAAGCTCTGTTCACTCATAGGTGGTCTGATGTATCCTTCCTTGCTGATTTTTGGCAATTCAATCTTTTTATGTTTGATTTCTTTATAGGGAATCATTGTGAGCAGATGAGAAATGGTATTTAACCTTGCCCGTTTCTTATCATCTGAATTGACCACATACCATGGCGAAAGCTTGGTATCAGTATAAGAAAACATTTCATCTTTTGCCTTTGAATATTCTACCCATCGTGACCTGGAATGAAGATCCATCGGACTGAATTTCCATCGCTTAAGCGGATCATCGATCCGGTCACTGAATCGTTTCTCCTGAACCTCGTCACTTACTGAAAACCAATATTTTATGAGTATAATACCAGATTGAATCAGCATCTCTTCAAATCTTGGGCATGATCTTAAAAAGTTCCAGTACTCTTCGTCGGTACAGAAACCCATTACTTTTTCAACACCGGCCCGGTTGTACCAGCTACGGTCAAAAAGAACCATCTCGCCAGCAGATGGAAGGTGTACCACATATTTTTGAAAGTACCATTGTGATTTTTCTTTTTCAGTTGGTACACCCAGAGCAACAACCTTACAGATACGTGGATTTAATCTCCCGGTTATTCTTTTAATAACACCTCCTTTTCCGGCGGCATCGCGACCCTCAAACAAGATTACCACTTTTAATCCTTCTTTTTTTACCCACTCATGCAATTTGACCAATTCCAATTGTAGTCTGTCAAGTTCACTGAAGTAGAATTTTTTGTCAAGTTTTTCAATTTTCTTTTCTTCCGGATGAGAATCCTTTTTCTTTTTGTCGTCTTTATGACTCATGTTCAGGAGATTTTGATACAAGGTAGGTGAAATAGTGTAAAAGTGCAAGAGAGAAGGGGAGACGTGGGCTTGATAGCTGTCGGGAGGGAGAAGTGAAAAAATTCAAGAAGAGAGAGATCAGAGTTCAGGAGTTTAGAGTTCAAAGTTCATAGATCAGGAGTTTAGAATTTAGAGTTCAAAGTTCATAGATCAGGAGTTTAGAATTTAGAGTTCAAAGTTCATAGATCAGGAGTTTAGAATTTAGAGTTCAGGAGTTATTAGGAACGAGATTTTTTTTACTTTTATGGGTTAATACCAAAATTTATGAAATCCGAGCGATTGCTTTCCATCGATTTTTTTCGTGGAATTACCATGTTACTTTTAATTGGTGAGTTTACGCATATGTTTACCTTCATGACTAATCCGGTATTTGAGGGTGGGTGGGTTCATTTCATCGGCACACAGTTCAAACATCATCCATGGAATGGTCTTCGGTTTTGGGATCTTATACAGCCATTTTTTATGTTTATTGTAGGGGTTGCCATTCCTTTCTCAGTGCGTAAGAGAGAGAGTAGGGGAGATAAGGAATTCAGTATATTAAGGCATGCATTGATCAGGTCTGCATTGATGCTCTTGTTAGGATGGGCTTTGTATTGCATTGGACCGGGCAAGATTACATTCTTGTTTCAGAATGTTTTAGCACAACTTGCAGTTACTTACATGGCTGCTTTTCTGCTTCGAAATCAAAAAAATTGGATTCAACTGGGGGCAACTATATTAATACTTCTTTTTACAGAGTTTCTTTACAGATGGTTTCCTGTGGCTGGATATGACCAGGCATTTACTCCGGACAAGAATTTTGGAGCCTGGTTTGACATGCTGATTTCAGGTCAGTTATCGGGTGGCCATTGGGTCTCCTTTAATGCTATTCCCACCATTGCACATACTGTCTGGGGAGTACTTATTGGGAAAGTGATTCTTAGTAAGAGAACTGGAAAGCAAAAATTAATCATTATGCTGATTGCCGGATCTGTGGGGCTGCTGCTGGGTTATGGTCTTAATCCTGTTACTCCTATCATTAAAAGAATTTCAACAACCACTTTTGTGCTGGCTTCAGGAGGTTGGAGTATACTTGCCCTTGCTTTCTCATACTGGCTTATAGATATGAAAAAATATAGAAACTGGACACTTGCTTTTGCTGTTGTGGGAATGAATCCTCTCTTCATTTATCTGTTTGCCCATATTGGGGGAAGTGACCTGGTATATTCTGTATTTAAACCTTTCACCTTTGCTATAATGAGCTGGACAGATGAAATATATGCCCAGCTATTTACCAGTGCAGTTGCATGGGCATTTTTATGGTATATCTGCTATTGGATGTGGAAGAAGAAGTTGTTTATTAAGATATAGGGGAAGAGTTCAGAATTTGTGAAGTAATAATTAAATATGAAGGCAATAATTTTCAAGGAATATGGCGGGTCCGAAAAATTGGAATATGTTGATATTCCAAATCCACAACCCGGAAGTGGTGAAGTTCTGATAAAGGTAAGGGTAGCATCTGTGAATCCTGTGGACTGGAAGATCAGGGAAGGAAGATTAAAATTCATGACCGGAAAGAAATTTCCATTGTTTGCAGGTTCTGAACTTTCAGGTGTTATTTCTGAACTTGGTCCTGGTGTTTCTAAATTTAAGATTGGTGACAGGGTTTTTGCGGGCTTAACACGAAAAGGAGGGGCCTACGCTGAATATGTTGTGGCGAAGATTGAGAAAACGATAAGTATACCTGATGAGATGAGCTTTGACGTTGCATCTACCCTTGCAATAGCAGGTGTTACGCCTCTTCAGGCTTTTACACATCACTTTAAGGTGAAAAAGGGACATGATATTCTCATTAATGGAGGATCGGGTGGTGTAGGGACATATGCAATTCAAATTGCCAAAGTATTGGGAGCCAAAGTGACTGCAGTATGCAGTGACCGAAACAAGGAGCTTGTATTAAGTTTGGGCGCAGATGAAGTTATCGATTATAATAAGGAAGATTTCAGAGAGAGACATAATGTATTTGATCTGATATTAGATGCTGCTTCGAATGCTGCCTATACTGATTCGAAAAAATCCCTGAAAAAAGGTGGAATGCTCATTAAGTTGAATATCTCCATAAAGACCATAGTTCTCGGATTTTGGACTAAATATTTTTCATCCCGAAAAGTAAAAATGATATTATTGAAGAATAGCAGAGAGGATCTTCAATGGATGATTGATCATATTGTTTCTGGTGAGATCAAGGTCATTATTGATAAAACCTTTTCTTTGGAAAAGGCGGGGGAAGCACAGGCATATAGTCAGACAGGAAGAGCGAGGGGAAAGATTGTTATAACGGTAAGTGACAATTAGGTGTGTCGAGATACATAAGCCAAATTACTTTGTCCCAAACAACCGATCCCCGGCATCACCTAATCCCGGTACGATATATCCTTTTTCATTAAGCTTTTCATCCAGCGCAGCCAGAAAGATATCGACATCGGGATGTTCGGTTTCAATTCGTTTTACTCCTTCCGGGGCGCCAACAATACAGACCAGTTTAATTTGAATTGCCCCCTGACTTTTTAGGTAAGTAATAGTGGCTGAAGCACTCCCTCCCGTTGCAAGCATAGGATCCAATACCATTACTACTGCATCGGGTGTGTTTGGTGGTAATTTTGCATAGTACTCCTTTGGTTCCAGCGTTTTATGGTCGCGGTACATTCCCACATGTCCTACTTTTGCAGTAGGAATTAAGTCGGTAATACCATCTACCATTCCAAGGCCTGCCCTGAGAATAGGAACCAATACAATTTCTTTTGCCAGTTCTTCTGCAGAGCAAAGTCTTATAGGAGTCTCAATCTCTATTTGTTTGCTTGGCAAATCCCTGGTGATCTCATAGGCCATCAATCCGGCTATCTCATCCAGCGCCTCGCGGAAGTCTTTCGTACCAGTTTCCTTGCGACGGATTTGCGTTAATTTGTGATTTATCAGGGGATGTTGTAGTACGTGTAGCATGGTATGAAGTGTTTCTGGATTAAAGGTAATTAATAATGCGACAATGTGATAATGCGACAATGAGTTAATGCAACAATGTAACAGGGCTAAGATGAGCCAATGGAAAATTGCAATTAGCGTATAAATCATATATCTTAAGCCGTAATTTTCTAAGCTTTTCATTACCTAATACATATATTATGAAGTACCAGACATTTATTATCCTTGGATTAATCTTGAGCACGGCAGTTAGTTGCCAAACTGCAAATCAGCCAACAAACAGTGAAGAGAATTTTGTATCTCTTTTTAACGGTGAAGATTTTACCAATTGGAAGGTTCCCATCGGTGACAATGGCCATTGGAAAATTCTGGATGGTGTTATTGATTATGATGCAGAGTCAGAGTCAGAAGGAGATAAAAATTTATGGAGTGAAAAGGAATATGAAGATTTTATTCTTTATGTTGATTGGAGAATTAAGGAGACTCCATTTAAGAACCGGGGAGTTCCGATTATATTACCAAGCGGACTTCATAAGCTTGATGAAAATGGAAAAGTGATTAAGATTGTGATTCCGGATTCAGATTCAGGAATTTATCTAAGGGGTAGTAGTAAATCACAGGTAAATATTTGGTGTTGGCCTATTGGTTCTGGTGAAGTTTATGGATATAGAAATGATAAAAACATGCCTGCTGAAGTAAGAAGTGGTGTTACACCAAATCTTAATGCTGACAACAATATTGGTGAATGGAATACCTTCAGGATTGAAGTGGTAGGTAGCTATTTAACAATCGATTTGAATGGGCTTAGAATTATTGAAAATGTTGAGTTACCCGGACTTCCTGAAAAGGGAGCTATTGCACTCCAACATCATGGAAGTAAGAGAGATGGAGAATGGACAGGTCCTCCTTCGCTCGTTCAATTCAGAAACATAAGGATCAGCGAACTATAAATCAACCCCGAAAGGCATATTTGATCAGGTTTTTCATTGATGGTTTCTGACCTTGAATCAGAATAGCAGTCCTGAATACCCGCGCTCCAACCCAGATCGTAAACAGCGTAAATAAAATAACCAGTACCAATCCTAAAATTGGCTGCCAGAGAGGTATGGTGACTGGTGTAGCCATTCTAACCATCATGATAGTAGGTGTAAATGGTGGTATCAGCGATAGGGTGGTTGCAAGAGTTCCTGATGGATTTTGAATTATAGGCATAATCAGAAACATAGGAAGTATCACCGGAAGCATGGCTGGAAACTGGACTGATTGTGCATCTTTATTATCGTTGCATGTAGCCCCTAAAGCTGCCATTCCAGATCCCACCATGAGGACAAAAAAGATGACGTATACAAAGAACCACGGAAGTATATCATAAGGAATAATTGATGCAGAACCTGTGAAATTAGCAATGGCAATACCTCCTCCTATGTATACTGATGCAGTTGTCAGACTAATTCCAATTCCTCCCAATACTTTACCCATCATAAATTGGAATGGTGTAATGGATCCTAATAATACCTCAGCAATGCGTTCTGATTTTTCTTCCATTACTGCAGTTAGTAAGGGTATTGCGCTCATCATTGTCAGCATAAACATGAGCATAAGTATGATATATGGCACCAGGAAAGATTGTATTTCACTGGTCTTTTCAGCTTCCTGTTGTTCCCCCGTTTTTTTATCAATATCAACAAGGCCCATGCCTTCAATACGAATCCATGCCATCAGCTCTTTTGAAACATCTTTATCCAGATTCAGGGCTTCCCCCCGCTGCTCCCGTAAAAAATTATTTATTGAATTTGAAACCCAATCTCGGGCATTATCCATAAAAGTGTGTTCAGAATAGTATCTGATAAAGTCATCTTCTGTCCATTCTCCGGGGTGCAACACATCTTTTCCTATTTCAATGAATGCATGAACATCTTTAGTCCGAATCTTTTCGGATAACTCCAGCTTTTGGTCAAAAGAATTGTTTAGATCAGGGGAGATAAATTCAAGTATATAAGCAGGCAGGAACTGTTCTCCTGTTTCTGGATTAAATATCTCATTTTTATTTCTCAGTTTTGCCTTTTCAGTAAGCATTCCTTCTACCAGTCCGGAATGGTCCAATATAACAATATGTGTATCTGTAGTATCCTGATTATCTTCCATAATAAATATAACGGCAAGACTTCCTCCCATCATGATGGGAACAAGCAAAAGACTAATGATAAAGCTTTTTGTTTTTACAGCAGCTTTGTATTCTCTTTTGAAAAGTATCCAGATTTTATTCATTTTCTGCCTCCTTTCTTTCCGGTGATGCTATTCGGATAAATATATCATTAAGCGATGGCTTGGTAATTTCAAATTTTAAGACAGCTGTTTTTTTCATTATAAGTGACAGTATCTTTTGATGATCAATATTTTGAGAAAGACGCAACTCCTGTTGCTTGCCATAATTATTGATTCTTTCTATCCCTTCAATTCCTTCAAGCGCTTCAGCCCCCATCTCAGTCTGAAGTCTGATTGTATCTGTGCCAAACTGATCCTGAATTGATTGAAGGGTTCCGTCCAGCACTTTTTCCCCTTTGTAAATCATAAAAATCTGGTCGCACATCTTTTCTGCCATACTCATATCGTGTGTGCTGAATATTATTGTTGCTCCTCTTTTTTGCATGTCAAGTATGGCATCTTTTAATAGCTCCGCATTAACAGGATCCAGCCCCCCAAAAGGTTCATCAAGAATAATAATCTCCGGGTCATTTAGAATGGTGGCAATAAATTGCAATTTTTGCGTCATGCCTTTACTGAGAGTCTCCACCTTCTTGTTGGAGAATTTACTTAGGTCAAAATGTGAAAGCCATTTTTCGATCTTCGCAGGCAGATCAGTTCCATTGTTTAGTTCGCCATGAAACATAAGTACATCTTTCACCTTCATTTTCTTATATAGCCCCCGTTCTTCAGGTAAGTAGCCTATATTATTAAGTCGCAGAGACTCATGCTGTTTTCCATTCAATAATATGCTTCCGGAATCAGCATACAGGATTTTCATAATCATCCTGATTGTGGTGGTTTTTCCAGAGCCATTTGGGCCTATAAAACCATAGATACTTCCTTTGGGTACATTTAGGCTAAGGTCGTTTACAGCAACAAGCGACCCAAAAGTTTTGGTAATATTTTTCAGTTCAATAGTATTCATTTTCAAACTATTTTTCTGTTTAAGAATCGAATATATAGATTATGGCTGAGAATAAGTTTTTCGAAATTAAATCTTTACAAACCAGGAGAGTATTGGAATTGGAACGGGTATGATATCACCACCAGCAAATAGTCCGCCTAATCCAAATTGAAAAGCACCTTTGTTTTGCCTTTTGAATCTTAAGCCTGGTACCACTAATGCAGCAAAATCCTGGTTTATATAGAAAAATGAGTCTCCAACAAAGGTGACTTTATCATTCAATTTGGCAATTCCTGCCATTGAGAAAAGAGGTCCTGAAAATGAATCTCCTTCAAATGATGCTCCAATATATCCTGCTGAGAGAGTAATATTTTTCTGATTGTCTCCAAATGTCATTGATCCATAAGCCAATCCACCAAGGGATGCAAATGAGGCCCAGCCCCCAGTCCCCACAAGTACACCCAGGGCAAAATTCAGGTTCTCAGTGCCGGCAATTGAGAATTTCATAGATCCAATTATTGGAGCTCCAAGCCAGGAGGTCATTATTCCCATTGTTACTGTTTCGTCTAATGCAACCTGGTATTCAGCTCCATAAAGGTGTAATAGTCCATAGCTGTCTCCCTTTTTCATGGGAAGTCCGTTTGTGGTGAGAAAATATCGGGTGGCATATAAATTATCACCTAAGTATTTTCCTTTTCTATAATCTGTTTCACTAATAAGCTCAATAGATTGAATTTCATGTTTTGGGATGTATAATCTTCCAATTGACTCTGTCAGAATCATTACTTCTCTTTCATCTTGTTCCAGAATTACACCGATATACACTGTCCCATCATTTTTAGTAATAATAGATTTTTCAGAATCTTGAGAAGTTGTAGTTATAGTATCAGATTGTTGTGCGAAAAGACTATTTCCTGAAACAAGTATAAGTAACAGGAGAGTTCTAAATAGAAGTGGTTTCATTTTAATTTAAGTTTTAAGATAGTATTTTCAAAATTAATTGAAAATACTATAGTTACATCCTTCTCTGTTTAAGAACATTAGTTTGAACAGAGATTGCGCTATTCACATCAGACATAGATATATAATAGTGATGACTTTTCTTAAAGGGAATTATCCCAAAAAAGGCTAATGGTTTTTTCTTTACAACTCTTTAATCCGAATATTGCGATACCAAACCTGCTGACCATGGTCCTGAAGTCCGATATGTCCCTCTTTTGCCAAACCAAAATCCGGATATACATGGAACTTGCTTTTTGATACCCGTTCTTCCCATTCAGGTGTCCATAATTGTGCATCAATTACAAGCACTTCATTCAGCCAGTGTTGAAGATGTCCGTTTTCCATTCTGATTCTGGCATTGTTCCATTTCCCCTGCACATTGGCTGCGGCACGTTTTGGTGTATACATATCATAGTAAGCACCGGATATCTGACGCACATTCATTACATAGTTGTGGACGGCATCATAGCCAAAATCATCAATCACTTGAATTTCATGAGCCGTATGCCATGTTGCTGAGTATTTGTCAGACTCAATCACATTTAGCAAAATTCCACTATTTCCACCTGGAGAAATTTTCCAATCTATCTTGAGGTCAAAATTTCCATAGGCTTTTTCCGTTATAATATCACCTGCATATCCTGCCTCACCAGTTCCGGAATACTCGATCATTAGTGCGCCATCAACTGCACGCCACCCCTTATCAGGAAACTGATCCAGTTTGAATCCTCTCCAACCTGCTGTTGTTTCTCCATCGAATAACAGAGTCCAGCCATTTGCTGTCTCCTCCTTGGTTAAGGTATTGAGAACTAATTGCTCAGAAGTTTTTTCAGAGCAGCAATCAGCATCTTTCTTTGCCTCATTATTATCAGAATTATTACATCCGATAAAAAGAAAAATTGATAATCCGGTTAAAAAAGTAATAGTTTTTGTCATGGTGTACATTTGATATTTACTTGAATTTCTTTTTTCGTTTAAATACTTGATATCAATTATTGTTGAATGGGACTAAGAATTCAGAGCATCAAACTGCCTATCCTGTATCACTTATCCTCTGAAGGCTGTCTGCATCCAGTACTTCAAGGTGCTTCCCGTTCATTTTGATGAGTCCTTCCTCATTGAATTTTTTAAGCATTCTCACCACTGTCTCAGAACTCATTCCAGACAATTCTGCTATATCCTTTCTTGAAAGTGGTAAATTGAAATTCTCCTTCATAAAAATCTTGTCAGACAGGCAAAGGATTATATCGGCCAGGCGACCGTATGCCTGTTTATATGTGAGACAGAAGAAACGACCATAAATTTGTATGCTATTGGAACTTAGTATATTGATGATTTCTTTGGCAAATTCTGTATTTTGTGCTATTAGTTTTCTGAAGATTTTCACATCGATTTGAATGATTTCAGAATCGACATATGTCATCGCAGAATAAGGGAACGTTGGATACGCTTCAGAGACAGAGGACAATCCGATCAGGCTTCCATTTGGAATCATACGTAATAGCAAAGAATTTGTACCATTATCAATATATACCTTTGCCAATCCCTTGTTCATTAACATCACCTGCGAAACAAATCCTCCCTGTTTACAAATGACCTCACCTTTTTTGTATTTTATTTTAACAGAATGATTTTCAATCAATTGTTTTTCATCTTCAGAAAGCTTATCCAGACAACTGCCTTCATAAGAACTTATAGTGCACCCCGAAAATTCGTTTCTCTTTTTCATCTTGCTTGTTCTCCTTTGGCCAAAGATAGTAAAAATCAAAAAATTAATTGATCTATGTCAATAACTTTTAAAGTATATATCAATTTAATACATTGTATGTAACATCCTGCATTCTTAGGAAGATTTGAGGAAATCTGCAAAATTTATAATCTGAAATAGATAGAGAGTTTTCATTAAATATTTGAATAGAATGTTAGAGTTATTTATTAGAGGAATGAGATACGTTGGGATGCTGGGAGCCTTGTCATTATTGATTGCTGGATGTACACAGCATCAAATATCAGAATTTGATTCCTGTGTGGGTTGTCATACTGATAAAGTTCACCTTAGAGAAGTATATACCCCTGATACAGTTGCCGCACTCGGTGGTTGTGGTGGTTCTGCACCACACTATGAACCTTATGACAGGGTTTATATGTCGGGTGATGGCTATGAATCGTTTAAGAATTCGAGTCACGGCACACTTTCTTGTACATATTGTCATGGTGGAATAGATGGTACTGAAGAAAAAGACGTGGCACACTCTGATGGTTTTATCAGACATCCATCTACTGCGTATGAACAAAAATGCGGTGGTTGTCATGGTGAAATTGCTGACAATTTTGCTTCCAGTTTACATAATGGTACCGGACAAAAACAGAAGGTTACCATGAGAAGTGGTTTAGCCGGGCCAGAGGAATTTGATATGTTACCAGCCCATCAAATAGAAGGATACAATGCTAATTGCGCTACTTGCCATGGAACTTGCGGAAACTGTCACGTTAATCGTCCGCCAATTGGAGGCGGAGGTCTTGCTAACGGACATGATTTTAAAAGAGTTCCTGATATGTTGAATACATGTGTAACCTGTCATACTTCGAGGGGAGGACATGCATATCTTGGAGTTGCTGCAGGGACACAAGCTGATGTACACCTTACGAAAAGGGGCTTTGATTGTATGAGTTGTCATAGTGGAGCCGAACTACATGGAGATGGAGATACTACTGTGCTTCATCGTTATGAATATAGCGAATTGCCAAAATGTGAGAATTGTCATTCCGGTTTGAAAACAACTAATAGTTATCATTCAACACATATAGGAGATTTCAATTGTCAGGTTTGTCATTCGCAGGACTATAACAATTGTGGTAGTTGTCACGTACATGGTGACGGTGCCAGGGTGCCTTCGTATATGGACTATAAAATTGCATTGAATCCAATACCAGATTCAAAACCCGGATTTGATTTTGCTGTAGTTCGCAGAACACTTGCTGCACCTGATAACTGGGAGGCATATGGAATTGACGATTATACCAATTTTAATGTATTCCCTACCTATAACTATACTACCCCGCATAATATTTTAAAAATTACTGAACGTACCGATGTGGGATCAGGTAATTGCTCTTCAAAATGTCATATCAGAGTTGAAGGAGATTCTATATATAATAAAGAGCTTTACCTGTTTGAAGAGGATCTGCTGGACTGGGAAATTGGTGCAACAGCAAAAATAACAGTTGATGGAAAATTACCGGCTCGCTGGTTTAACTAGGAGCTAATATAACCATGAGTATAAATAAGTTTATTAACAATTATTAAAGATTAAAATTATGTCGAAAACTAAATTTTGGATGCTTAGCATCTTTACTATTTCTGTTTTACTGGTTTCTTGTGGTAAAACAGTTGATGAATCTGAGGTACTGGTAGAGTATCTTGAATCTGCAGACAGTCCTATTAATGTAGAGGCAATTGCAAAGTATATTGTTGCAGCTGATGTAAAAACAGCCAATGCTACCGGAAGTGTTTATATTATTGATGTCAGAAGCCTTGATGATTATAACAATATTGGTCATATCGATGGAGCCCATCAAGTTGATGCAGGAAGTGTTATTGCACACCTGGATGCTATGGATGTTTCTGGATATGATAAGATTGTAATAACTTGTT
>JAUUZQ010000195.1 GCA_030589895.1 Bacteroidales bacterium | reverse complement strand
CCAAAAAGAGAGTAATTAATAAACCAAATTGATCCGGATCATATAAATCCATACTACAAATGCTTCTGCTATGTATAAAGCAGGTCTGCCATACCCTAATGATATTCACCGTTTTTAAAAAATTTAGCAATGAAGCCAATGTGCAAAATAGAATTACAATCTGCTGATCTGCTTCAGTTCTTCACCCATCTATTTAGGGGCTTAATAGATTAAACCATGCTAGGTTTTCTGCAAGGTTTTGAGATAATGGATGAAAATAGATGAAAGTTGGTAAATACAAACCCTTAGTAATGAAAACAAAAGAAAATGAGTGACAAACAGAATATACGATAATTCAGACTTCATAATCATGAGGTCGGCAGTTCAATTCTGCCTCTCGCTACAATGAAAATCAACCACTTACAGAAATTATTTTGTAAGTGGTTTTTTTATTGGAGACACAAATGGATACACAGAGTGGAGAAAACAGAATCCCTGACCACCCTTAGTCTGACTATCAGGCTCAAGAGATATTGAAAGAACATCTATCCCGGACCAAATGCTGGTGACAGTGCAAGTGGCACTCATACTATATTGAACCTGCTGAAAATAAAGGCAAAAACCGTATTCTTTGGCCAGGCAATTCACCATATTTATTTTCGGTAAAAACATAAGACATTTTAACATTGGGAAATGTATCCAATAAGAGGTGAAGACTTTTTAAACTTCCCGATTTTCCACTTTTTACTTCAATGGGTATTATTTCTCCTTCTCTTTCAACCAAATAATCGATTTCGGCACTGCTTCCACGTGCATCTCTGCTCCAATAATACAGTTCTCTATTGTTTTCTGCATGAAGTTCTTGCCCAACAAATTGTTCTGCCATTTTACCATTATAAGCTGATGCAAATTTCTTTTTACTTATAGTCTTGTCTGAGTAGAAACCGCATAAATTAGATAGTAATCCAATATCTAAGAAAACGGTCTTAAACTTCTTCTCTGACGAGCTAGCTCCAAGTGGAAGGCCTGATGGCGAGGCCGCTCTCACTTTAGAAAATAATCTTGCAGTTTCCAGCAGATCGAATGCTTTCTTGATTGTTGGATTGGTATAATTGTTATCTAACTTTGAATATTTTATTTGCTCTCCTGTTCTTTGGGCCACTGCGCTTAATACTGAATTTAAACAGCGCTTATCGGAATGTCCGGAATACTTTGAAAAATCCTGTCGATAGGTAGCGATCAAATCTGATTGGATGCTTATAACATCCATAAAGCTTTTCGTAATAATAAAAGTATTGACACATTCAGGCATACCTCCAACCAGAAAATAGTTGTACAATTCATTGTTGATCATTTGTATCACTGTATCAGATAGAACCCTCTCCTGTTGTGCTAAACTCTCTGCCAATAATTCTTTATCATTTGCAATTAGAAATTCCTCGAACTTCATTGGACTCATATATAACATCTGCAATCTGCCAACTGGGAATGAAATGTCCTTTAAAGCAAATTCTAATAATGAGCCTGCCGCAATAACATGTAATTCCGGGATGTCTTCATAAAAATAGCGCAATGCCATAATTGCTTTCGGACACTCCTGAATTTCATCAAAAAAAAGAAGGTCTTTTCCCGGAACTATTTTTTTATTTAGTATCAATTCCAGTTCCGCCAGGATTCTGGTGCTTTCCAGATTTTGCTCGAATAATGCGTGAAATTCCGGATTTTTTTCAAAATTGAAGACATGTATATTCCCATTAAAATATAACTTTCCGAATTCCATGATCGAATATGTTTTACCAACCTGTCTTGCTCCTCTGATCAACAGAGGTTTTCTTCGGGAATCTGCTTTCCATTTTACAAGATCATCTATTATTTTCCGCTTCATTAGCTTAATATTTATTCTATAAAATGTAAATTTACAGAATACCTTTTAATTTATCAGGGTTAATTCAATAATTATCTTTTAATTTATCAGGGCAAAACTTCTAAAAAACCAGTAGAATCATTGCGGAGCATTATAAATCTTTTCTTAAACACTTTTCAATAAATAGATAATAACAAATTTCTTGAATGGCAATAATTACAGGAGACTTATCTGGTAGTAGTCCAAGGAGCAGGGCTTGCCATGATGTTCAATATATTTTATTTGAACTACAGTGTCAGATTTCGGTGTCGGAAAATGCAGGACATCTGGATCAAAGAGCTGGATGTGGATGTGGCAGATACAGATTTCTGATTGTTCGCTTTTTATAGCTTTTCGAAGTGCATCCCTTTAGTTCTTCCGTTTGAAGCCGCGAACGAAGTTACCTCTCCTTTTCCATTCCTTGCAAATACCATTTCATTGAGGAAGTAAACATCACTCTTGAAGCTGTCTTTCTCAATAGGCGACAGCTCTATATCTTCGGTGTTCCTGATAAGCAAGGTCAGAGTGCTGTCCTTGACTACCAAGGTATAGAAGGCCTCAAGTTCATCACTGAAATACCTTCCCTCAAATGCCCTGAGTTCTTCTGTTGAAGGCTTATACTGATCAAAAGGAAGAAGAATTAATTCCCTACCATCTTGTGTGTGTATCGCCTTCTCAACCTTTCCGTCAGCATCGCTTATGAACTTAAGAGTAGCAATCCCCCCCTGATACTTAAATTCAGAATCCGAGATTGGAATCATCATGGCATCATCTTGTCCATCCATAGTGAATACTAAATTACCTTTGTTTAACTTATATTCTAAGGTTAATCCCATAGCATCCACCTTGTATTTCCCTGCATAAGAACTCAATTGCTCTTCTGACACTATAATCGCTTTAGATTCAGTTGCTTCATCCTCTTCTTCCTCCTCCATGTCTGCTTCAATCTCATTCTCAAAAAACAACTCTGCAAGATCAAAAGCTACTTTTCCTGCTGGGAAACTTCCATGATTGCTCATTACGGCCACACCGGCATTGATCTCCGGAAAATATACTAACTGGGCCCGATGGGCAATGTCCGCACCACCATGACTATACATTTTTAATCCTTTGAACTCACCAACTCCGATACCAAATGCATAGGTCATGGTATCCCCGTTGATCAAAGTATCAGGAGTTACCAGTTTGCTTATTAGTTCCTCACCCCCAAAAACCGCTGTACTAAAATTGTCGAGCCATTTTGCAAAATCTCCCACTGTTGTATAAATACCGCCAGCACCATATGCTGCTGCAAGGTCTCCAGCTTCCTTATAACCATCTGAACTGACCACATAGCCCTGGGATGCGTCGGGGATGATGGTATGTTTATCTGCCCTGACAACACTTGAATTCATTCCAAGCGGTCCAAACAGATTCTCTTTCATCCACTCTGGAAAGTCAATATCGGTCTTGCGCTTTACTATTTCAGCAAGCAGAATGAAGGCAGAGTTGTTGTAATTAAATTCCTCACCCGGTAAATCCTGAAGCTCCTTCTGTTTTTTAAGCATAGAGATCACATCTTCACTTCTCAATTCATCCTCACCTTTCCAGCCTGTCATTGGCATGAGGTTATAGACCTCCCTGAGTCCATTGGTATGGTTCATCAGGTTCCTTATCTTAATGACCTCTTCAAGACCCGGCAATTCAGGAATGTGCATTCTGATGTCGTCATCCAATGAAAGTTTTCCCTGTTGTTCCAGCAGAAGAATGGCAGTGGCAGTAAATTGTTTGGTAACGGATCCAATATTTGTTGGGGTATTAACCATAAACGGTACCTTATGAGTGAGATTAGCCATGCCGTATGCTTTCGAAAAAACCAATTTGCCATCCTGAATGATCCCAACTACGCCACCGGGAACATCATTACCGGTGAAAGGAGTAAACAACTGATCAGCCCTCAGTACCGCTTCTGTTGCAATGGGTTCCACTACTTTCAATTCTATACTATAATCTCCTGTCTCATCTTCAAAAGGGGCGACCTCGATCAGATAGTCACCGGCACCACTGATCTCCTGGTAAAAGATTTCAGGACCTTCTCCCGGTCCATCAAAAGTTCCCAATTTATTACCGATGGAATCATAAATTGACACAGATACATCAACCGAGATCTGGTTAACCACACCGTAGAGGTATGTATCATCTGCAAAATTCAGTTTGAAGGAGTCGGGTGTTTCCTTTTCGAGGGTTCCCTCGATCACCTGCCCGATTTTCAAATCTCCTGAAAAATCAGAGGTATTTATCGTTGTGCAGGCTGTAAATAAAAGCGTAGCAGAAATAATGGCAAGTATAGATTTCATGATCCTG
>JAUUZQ010000169.1 GCA_030589895.1 Bacteroidales bacterium | reverse complement strand
CTGACAGTATTGTACACATTCCATAATTGAATTTCGTCTGACTTCTCAATATTAGTCCTGATAAAATACACACCATGTTCAGTTGCACTTGTCTTGTCTGTTTCCTTTTTTTGCCAGGTAACCCGGGTTGCTATTCCATTGTTTGCCTCTGCCTCAATGGTGTATTTCCCGCTCACCAGCCGATACTTTTCTTTAAGCCGTCCAATACGCTCCCACACTTTTTCAATCTTCTTGGTAGTGCCTTTTTTGTCTAAGCCGTTTGAAAGACCTCTGAGTTCCTCTTCAAACCTGGAAAAGATTTTGTCAGCCATGGACTCCTCTTTGATTCTCTTTTGTTCGCTCTTGACGTACATCCAGGTATCTGAAAAACCTTCCGGGGTAAAGACCTGTAATTCGATAGGATTGTCTCTTTTATCTTTTACAGTATATACCGGTGCGTTTGGGTTAATGTGGTAGTTTTTTATTTGTTTTCTCGACACACATACATACTTGAGGTTTTGCCGGGTTAGATATTGAAGGTTTTCCTCTGAAGCAAAGCCTGCATCCATCACTACTACCTTGTCTGATATAGTATCACTGTGCGCCTTGAGATCTTTGATCATATCTTCAAGTGTAGATACATCAGGAGTGTTGCCTTCGTAAATCCTGGAATAGCGGATAAAGCCCTGGGCATTAATTACACCAGTAAATACAACTTGTTTGCAGTCGTTGCGCTTCTCCTTGCTTCTGCCATACTGGGCCAGTGTGCTGTTCGCTTTCCTGCCCTCGAAATATGTGTTGGACAAATCGTAGATCACCAGGGAATCCTTGATATTGAACAGACCTGTCAACTTCTTGTATAAAATCCTGTCTATCAAGTCCTTCTTGTCATATAACTTATCGGCTATTTTATAGAGGCTGTAATGGGAGACTTGTTCGTTTTCACCTCCAAACCCAAACATCCTTTTTAGCTCACTGTTGTCACGTAAATATTGAGTGGTTTTATATTCCGAAGAGGAGAAAAGAGCCCTGCTAATGATACTGATATGTGCCATCTCAATCTCCTTTTGATTAAAGCCAATTGAATCAAGGCAATGTGCAAAATCCAGCTTCTCTAAGATTTGAGAACACAGATGTTCGCCTCCAAATGTTCTGGAATCTTCAACACCAATTGAATTAACATCAATGGTTTCCAGTTGTGCTTTATCCTTAATAGGAGGAATAGACACAGATTCCTCAATGGCAATATCTTTGTATTTGATCTGGAACTTCTCAAAATACTTCTCTGCCAACTCATGGATAGGTTTTGGGTAGTCTTCTGTGAAAAGTATGGACTGACCGAATATCTTCGCCTGAAGAATGTCCAGTAGCATCTTTCTGTTCTCTGTATCAGCCAGAAAAGGCTCACTACCAAGGTAGAGAATGCTTTGTTGCTTTACTTTCCCCTCGATCCTGGAGGCCTGGGCCAGCTGGTACTGGAAAAATGTTTTTCCACTTTTTGTGTTTTTCTTCTTGACTTGCCTTATGAACATGGATGCAAGATAAGCAGAAATATCGTATCGTGCAAGCATCATACATCACTACAATCGGTTCAGATGCTCTACAGCCCAGTAAAACCGTTCAAAATACCTTGAAAAAGGCGGAAATTCTTTGTTTTTTGGTTGTTTCTTAACAAGTTGGGTTAAAGAGCCTAACGGAATTCGGCGTTTCCGTAAGATATCCCGATGATTTCTATATTCCGAGTGTTAATGAAACAAAGGAATACCTTGAAATAGCACTTATTGTCAAGGTTCTTGTCGAACGCTTAATCCCATTATCAAAATAATAATAAAGTTCTTTGAAATAAATAGTCCGGGATCTCAAGTGAAAAATGAGAGGTATGACTATGGCGCTCGGTTCTACGACCCGGCTCTTGGCAGGTGGCACGTGGCGGATCCGATGGCTGCGGAGTACAATTCACTTTCTCCCTATACATATGTAGCTAATAATCCAATAAGATTAATTGATCCGGATGGAATGAGGATCGATGATTATGGAATTGATGACGATGCAAATATAAAGAAGATCCGTGAGACTGATGATAAATATGATATGCTGTACGCTGTCGATGGAAATGGAGCAGTTGAAGATACTGATGGACAATCTGGTATTACAGAATCCGATGGCGTAAAGCTTAGCAAAGGAATACTAGATGACAAGCAAACAGGAGAAAGCTCTGGAAATGCCTATGACTACTACAGCATTAGAGATAACCAATCAGCTACCGAATTCTTTGAGTTTGCAGCTGAGAACTCAAATGTTGAATGGAGTCAGCTGAGTTTTGGGAATAATAGTAATTATCTTTCAACCAGCCACAATCCTTCTACTGAATTTGGAGGAATAGATCTACTTAATACCTTGGCAACAACGAATAACTTCCCTTTAATTAGCATCACCCATAGTCATCCAAATGCAAAAGGCCTTAAAGCTTTCTATGGACCTTCTGGATTTAGACAGAGATTAGAACATAGCGACAAAAATGCCGCAGAATGGTTTAGCGAACACTTTCCACAACAGCAAATATCTTGGAGTGTCTATGATGCTCAATCTTAATTTGATAATCAGCCACTTGCAATTAATATCTAACAATTTTCTAATATTCCATGGATAATTTAATGGTGGATTATTCAGTTAAACTCTTGAGAAATCTTCTAAATGATTGATTATCATATTAAGACATGTGTTGTAGGTCAGCTTCGCATAGCTTTTTCCGCTGAAAACGAATCCCATATTATATGGGTATAGTTAATTACATAATTCACCTACTATATGTGGTGGGGTATTGCAAAAGAAATTAAATAGTCAATATTTGGTCTATTACAGTCTGTGAAAAAATGTATCAACTAATCTCAAATAACGTCGTAATAATGTGATAATCATATTAAGACGCTACCCTTGGCCGAACTTGTATATCCCCGCACATATGATATGTAATTTGATGCTTTATCGCATCTTGGATATAAAGTGAGAATTCAACGATGACTTCATTGTTGCAAATTTAAGCTTAAAGCCATGTAATAATTTGCTTCAGGACCTTTGTTATAAGATGACAGAACCATATTATCCTACTTTTTCCGAAACGTATCCGCATTAATTCGAATAAATCCGGATAAATTCAGATCCGAAGGGGCTGGATTAGAATAATGCGCGTGATAAGTGAATTTTCAATTATCATCCTTGTGAGTAAACTTGAGTTGATAGGAATCATAAATTAGATATGAAAAAATTCCTATGACGACAATACCAATAATAATTCTTTCAGTTCTTCTCTGCTTTATGCTAACATAATTGTTAA
The DNA here is from genome assembly GCA_030589895.1 of Bacteroidales bacterium. Classification (GTDB taxonomy): domain Bacteria; phylum Bacteroidota; class Bacteroidia; order Bacteroidales; genus JAUUZQ01. The sequence continues at coordinate 2,956 of JAUUZQ010000169.1, read as the reverse complement.
ATGCAGCTGTGTTACTTGTATCAAGTGTTATCGTGCCCATTTGCTTTTTTATATTTTCTGATAAGCATTAATCTCAATATTTCATCAACTCTGTATTCATAGTTTCCAATCTTGTACCACTCCTTACCATCATATTCGTCCTTACCAAGCTTATACATATCGAAAAATACAAATCCAGACATTCTGGCAAAAGATAAATCCAATTTAATGGTAGAGTCAACATTTTTGCAGTGCTCATGAAGAAATTCCTCATTCTTTGAGTAAGTTTTTATATCTTCAGAGATCCTTTCTCGTTTTCTGGCTGCTTTATTATTGTTAAAATCCTTCTTGCAGTTAATCGGGCAATATATTCTGTTTTTCCTGCCATAAAAAACGTTCCCACAATATGGACATATGTGTCGATATGCATTTGGCCGATCCACATAGCTATTTGACGCATTATAATTTTCCATTTTTTAATTCTTTTTTCAAAATATTAAAATAGATTACATAGCGATCAAATATATTGATAATTTCACTATATTCGTAATAATATATATCTTTAGGCATGATACGTAAGCTTTTCAATGAAGAAATAGAACTCATTAAGCAGCTAAAAGGGGGGGGGGTAAATACTTCTGAAATTGCTGAAACAATCAAAAAACGGAAGTTTACAATGACGGATGTAGGTATAAGTTCAAGGTTACTAAATCTCTGGGAAAAAAGTGGATTGTTGATGGAGGGATATGAAGAACGAAAATGGAAAAAATTTAACCTTATAGAATATACCTGGTTAAAAATTATATCTGAAATGAGAAGGTATGATTTGTCACATGAAATAATAAGGAACGCAAAGCAATCTCTGCTAAGTGAGAATCGAATTGATGATTTACCAAATAAGGAAGAGATATATGAAGCAATAAAAAAATTAGCGCCAGAGGATAAAATTGATGAAGTACAAAGGATATTAGAATCCATTGAGATAAAATCACAGATTGGTAATTTTAAGATCAACCTTTTGGAAATGGTGATCAACTATATAATATTATTAAAACAGAACTTTTCATTATTAGTAAACTTGGAAGGGGAGTGTATTCCATTTAAATATTCCGCTATTGAAGAATATGCAAAATATGATGAGTTTCATGAATTCCTTGCAGGTTCTTTTATTTCAATCTCACTAACCAATATCCTGAAAGAATTTTTAATTAAAAATGAAATTGCTTCTGCCAGGAAGAAGATTTCCTTATTAAGTGATGAGGAGTCACAGGTAATAGCGACAATTCGTGATGAGGAGGTTACCTCTGTGAAAATTACGAAGGATGATTCAGAGGAAATTGATATTATCGAAGAAGTTAGGGTAGGACGGGTTGACAAAGAGACCAGACTCATGGATATAGTTTTAAGTCATGGTTACCAAACAATTGAGATTAAAACTCAGAATGGTACGATAGTACATTGTAAGAACCAAATAAAAAATAAGATAAAAAGAAAATCTGGTACTGTGTAAGGCAGACCTATATAAGAATACCTGCCATTACTGAAAAAACAGAATGGCGGGGCATTTCAGAAAGAAATGCTACCAATTGATAAATGTATCAAAGTTTTAAATTTAAATGGAGAAAAGTATTCAGAAGGTGAAGTAGAAAGAATAAGAGATTTTCTTGCATCACTTGCAAGAATTGAAATAAGTATTATTTCAAAGAGATAAAATATGAAAACAGCAGCAATAATGTCAAGGGTCAGCTCAGATGAACAGGCGCTTGGATATAGTCTGGGAATTCAGGAAGAATCGCTACTGAAATATTGTGAAAAGAATGATATTCAAGTGACATACAAGATTACAGAGGATCACTCTGCAAAGGATTTTAATCGACCGGAGTTCATAAAATTTATGGATTATGCTAAAAAGAACAAGGGTAAGATTGATTACTTGCTAATTACTTCCTGGGATCGTTTCTCGCGCAATATCACCGACGCATTAATAGTAATTCGCAAGTTAAAGGGTTGGGGTATTACTGTATCTGCTATAGAGCAGCCTATTGATCCTACAGTACCAGAGAATCTGATAATATTAGCTATGTATCTGGCAATTCCTGAAATTGATAATAGCCGACGATCAATCAAGATTAAACAGGGTATGAGGGCTGCACTGAGGGCTGGAAGATGGTGCAGAGCGGCCCCATATGGTTATAGAAATTCGAGAGACGAGAATAATATGCCAATAATAGTGCCTGACGATAAAGCAGATAATATAAAATTTTTGTTTGAAGAAGTTTCGAAGGGAAAAACTCAAATTGAAGTATTAGAGGAGTTGAGATTAAAAGATGTAAAACTAAATAAGTCCAAGGTTTCTGATATTTTACGAAATCCGGTTTACAAAGGTATGATCCGAATTGCTGCCAATGATGAAGAACCTGAGCAAATTGTGGAGGGTCAACATGAAGGGTTAGTAACACCTGATCTGTATGATAGGGTAAATGGGATATTAGAGAACAACCATAAGCAAAGAAATAGGTTTAAATACAACACCTCCAAAGAAGAATTATTTCTTAGAGGAAACCTGACTTGCTCGAAATGTAGTCAGCCTTTAACGGGCAGCAGGTCTAAAAGTGGTAGTGGGAATAAATACTACTACTATCACTGCAATTATTGTTCTCAGGAACGGTATCGTGCAGATAATGCAAATCAAATAATTAAAGAAATATTTGCTGGGTTCAGCTTCAAGAAAGAAGTAAAAGTTCTTTACAATGAAATGCTAAAAGAGATGATGAGTGGGAATGAGGCCGATCGCAAACGAAGGATTACAAAATTGAACGAGCAGCTTACTAAGCATGATACCAGAATTGTTAGAGCACAGGATATGCATGTGGATGGATCATTATCAAAATCAGACTATCAATCAATGATTAACAGATACTCTTCTGACAAGTACAAAATTGAAAAAGAGCTGGGTGAGCTACTGAAGGTGAAATCG
>JAUUZQ010000168.1 GCA_030589895.1 Bacteroidales bacterium | reverse complement strand
TTGGAAAATTACGCATATCCGTTCATTCTCATAACAGAAAATTTAAATATCCCTGGAACGCTCCTATTTCGTCAAGGTACACTATCTTTAAGTATGAAATGAGTTTTTACACAGACTCACGTTAGGCTTAATTTGGTTTTACGTAATAAATGTAATAACTTTGTAATTACATGTAAAATTGTAATTATGCAAGTATCAGTAGTACGTATTGGGAATTCGAAAGGGATTCGACTGAATAAGTCCATTTTAGACAGATATAACATAAGGGATACTGTTGATCTTATCTTTGAAAAGGGACAGATCATTATTAAGCCAGCATCCAAACCTAGGAACGGTTGGGAGAAAGCATTTATGGAAATGCGAGCAAATAATGATGATCATTTACTAATGGATGATCTTTTCGAAGATGAAAATTTTGAAGAATGGAAGTAAATCAATATCAAATTTTCTTGGTAAATCTTGACCCAACAATTGGTAGTGAAATACGCAAGACACGACCGTGTGTAGTCATTTCCCCAAATGAAATGAATATGCATTTAAGAACAATCGTAATTGCTCCATTAACTACTAGCTCTAAGAATTATCCCACCAGAATTAATGTTAAACATAATAAAAAACAAGGGCAAGTTGTTATTGACCAAATTAGAACTATCGACAAAAATAGAATAGTTCGGAAACTAGGTGAATTGTCAAATAAGGAGAAAAAAGAAATCAAAGCCGTAATCAGAGAGACTTTCGTCGATTAGTTGTCAACTAAGCCTAACACACGGTATGTGCAAAGCTTGCGCAACAACAATACAATTTAGAATATCACAATAGAATTAAATAATAGAAAGGATTAATAATGAGAAAAATAGCAGTTTTAGGAGCAGGATATGTAGTTAAGCCAATGATCGATTATTTTATTGATACCTGTAAATATGAAGTGATAGTTGCGACGCGTACCGTTTCAAAAGCAGAAAAAATAGTTGCAGGAAGAAAACTGGGAACTTCAGTTAGCTGGACAATTGATCAGGTTGACGCCCTCGAAAAGATAATCACAGAGGTTGAAATTGTTATTGTGATGATTCCCCGATCCTGTCATGCCATAGTTGCAGAACTATGTTTGAAACACAAAACTCCTATGATCACTACTGACTTCAAACATCCAGGAATTGAATGTTTTCATAATGAGGCAATAAAACAGGAAACACTTATTCTCACTGAACTTGGTGAGGATCCAGGACTTGATAATATGGGGCTAAAGCAGATGATTGATGAGGTACATGCTGAGAATGGAAAAATTACAAAAATTGACTCTTATGGGGCTGGGATTCCTTCGTTTGAATATAACCGCAATCCCTGGGGTTATAAATTCTCATGGGATCCCAATGGACTGATGCGTTCGGCTGTGTCACCTGCAACTTATCAGGTAGATGGAAAAGTAATTGAGGCAAAAGCAAAATTCGAACATCACAGATTGGTGGATGTGCATGGAATAGGAACATTTGAAACCTATCCCAGTAGCGACAGTACACGTTATCTAAAGGAATTTGGATTGGATGAAAATATTTCCATCTACAAAGGATTGCTTCGGTTTATAGGCTATAGTAACACCATGATCCACCTTTTAAAAATAAAACTGATCGAAAATACACAAGAAAAGAATTTTGAAAACCTAAACTATAGCCAATTTATTGCTGAGCTCATTGGCGAATCCAGCACAGACAATATAAAATCCAAATTTGCAAACGCCATGGGTATGGAAGTGAATGATGATTTTGTAAAAAAATTAGATTGGTTGGGTATATTTGATGATATACAGATATCAATAGACAGAGGCACTAATTCGAATCTCCTTGTTGACCTGATGCTGAAAAAAATGGCTTATGAACCACATGAACGAGATCTGATAATTGTTCATAATGAAATTTATATTGAATTTCCTGATAGAAAAGAGAAACGAATTTCCAGCATGATGGTTGAAGGAATTTCAAATGGCGATAGTGCTATGTCAAGGGCTGTCTCTTTACCACCTGCTATAGCTGCAAAACTAATTATGGATGGAGAAATTAGCAGCACGGGAGTACGTCTTCCATCAACAAAAGAAATGTATAAACCAATTTTGAAAGAGATGGAAAGCTTTGGTTTTTCATTTAAAAAAGAGACTATTGTTATATAACTCTAAGATAATTACGACAATAGCTATACTTGATAATAAAGAATATTCACCATTAATTTAGGATATAGATATGAGATCAATTTTTTTACTATTATTCATACTTTTATTCAGTCAGAATACCTTTTCTCAAAACAGGGCCCCCTCCTGCTGGTTAAAGTATCCAGATCATTTTTCAGGTGACATAATTATCAATACGGTCAGGGTTAACTCACCCTCCCCCACTTATACATATTACTGTACGCTACAATGGAATGCAGGAATGGAGGGAGGTGGATATTGTGGAATTCAAGAACATCCTGATGGTCGGAATTTTATTTTTTCTATTTGGGACCCTAAAGCCTCAACGGATCCGATAACAGCTCCTTACACTGATCCAGCCACTGCTATAGAAAATTTTGGAGGAGAAGGCACCGGACTTAAATCCTGGAATTTTGGAATAGGATGGGAAACTGATCAGTGGTACTCATTTGTGGCACGTGCATGGGATGAAAATACGCATACTATGTTTGGATATTGGGTATTCAACCATAGTGATTCGCTTTGGTACCACCTTGTAACAATGGATTACCCTGTGGCTGATGTCCGATTCAGCTCTTCCACCGGGTCATTTATTGAAGACTGGGCGGGCAATGGAGAAAACATGAGAGAAGTTCATCATAAAGAGGGATGGAAAAGAAAATCAAGTGATCTGTCATGGAACGCTTTTACCAGCGCTTATTTCGAAAGGGTAAGTCCGGATGCAGGGGCTGAAAACTATATAGATAACTATGATGGAGGTATTGAATCTGATTACTATTTTATGAAAAGTGGAGGTATAATCTTACCAACTACTACACAGTCAAAAAACACAATTTACCTACCAAACAGCAATTCAGATCATGGCTTTGAAACAGGAGATGTCAAACAATTTACTTATTTATTTAACAATAATTATTTGTCTTTGTCGTGGGAAACAGACTCTTCAAAAGCACCCCAATTCTCGTATCACATTAAGATATTTGACACTTCAGATTTTGCAGGAACAGCTCTGATTGAAATAGAAAATTCTTCTCCGCACGTTAGAAACAGCGACATAGATATTAGCTCCCTGAGCGATAATGCAAAGTACTACATTCAATTATATATTCTAGATATTTTTGACAATCAATCCATTGTGATGACAGATAGCTTTATTAAAGGGAGCCTGGCAGGAATAGAGGACAACATACAAAAGAACACACTATCTGTCTATCCTAATCCATTTTCAAAGGAGATTAGCATAAAATCCGATCAGCAGCTTAAGAATATCGAAATAGAACTGGTAAATATTTTAGGAGAGGTCATTATAAGCAAAGAGTATAATTTTACATCTGAAATTTTACTTGCGACCAATGTAAGAAAAGGGATATATCTTCTGATTCTAAAATCTGAACTGGGAACAAACAGATATACATTATTTAAAGAGTAAAGATTGGTAAACTCTACTGTTCTATATAATACTCAGAAAATATTTTCATCTTTATTATCATCATTATCTAACTACTATGAAAAGTAAAATAACAGCTATTTGTCTCGGATTATTGTTAATGACTGCCTGCAGCAAGAATAATCAAGATGAAGATATCCTGTGGTACACTCAAGCTGCTGAAGTCTGGAATGATGCACTGCCACTTGGAAATGGAAGAATCGGCGTTATGGTATTTGGTGATCCACAAAACGAGCATATCCAATTAAATGATGATTCTATGTGGCCGGGCGATAAGGGGTGGGGGAATCCTGAGGGAAACAAGGATGATCTGGATCATTTCAGACAATTACTGATCGAAGGAAAAAACAAGGAAGCTGACCAGGTATTTGTAGATAAATTCTCACGAAAAAGGGTAGTTCGCTCTCACCAGACACTGGGAGACCTCTTCCTTGATTTTAACCACCAAAATATTACAGATTACCGACGAGAGCTGAATATTAGTAATGCAACAGCATCTGTGTCCTATAAAACAGATGGCAAACTGGTTACTGAGAAAATTTTTGTTTCTTATCCACATCAGGCAATTGTAATACATTTATCCAGTGAAGCTGAAAAAGGGTTAAATGGAAAAGTGAGACTCTCCAGGCCTGATGATAATGGACATCCGACGGTGAACGTCTATTCCAATGAGGAAAATCTTTTGATTATGGAGGGGGAGGTTACACAACGTTCCGCAATTTTCAATTCATTGCCTGATCCAATTCTGGAGGGTGTAAAATTCGCCACATGGGTGAAAATTGAGAATATGGACGGGGAGATAATTCGTGGAGAAGACTTTCTTGAATTAAAGGGTGTGAAAGAGGCTACGCTTTATATTGTTTCAAACTCTTCATATTATTTTGACGACTATTCGCAGCAAAACAGAGCAAATCTGGAAATTGTTGAAAGATTAAACTATAATGAATTACAAAAGGCTCATACTGAAGATTATAGTCAGCTCTATTCCAGGGTAAAATTGAAACTTCCAAATAGAGAATTCGATACTATTCCAATCAATATACGATTGGATCAGATTAAAAAGGGTGCTATTGATCCCGGATTGGAAGCCTTGCTTTTTCAATATGGCAGATACCTGTTGATCAGTTCTTCCAGACAGGGTAGCAATCCAGCTAACTTGCAAGGACTATGGAATAATCACATAAGCGCACCCTGGAATGCAGATTATCATTTGAATATCAATCTGCAAATGAACTATTGGCTGGCTGATGTGACAGGGATCGGGGAGCTTAATGAACCATTGTTTGACTATTTGGACAGACTGGTGGAAAGCGGAAAAGAAACAGCAAGTGAAGTATATGGGTGTCGTGGATCATTCATGCCTCATGCCACTGATCTGTGGGTACCAACATGGCAAAGAGCAGCAACAGCCTTTTGGGGTTGCTCATTTGGTGCAGGAGGATGGATTATTCAGCACTATTGGCAGCATTATACCTTTACGCTTGATACTACTTTTCTTAAAAACCGTGCGTTTCCAGCGATACAGGAAGTAGCGCAATTTTACAGCGATTGGTTAATTGAAGATCCCAGAGATGGATTTTTAGTGGCTGCTCCCTCCTCTTCCCCTGAAAATAGATTTATCAATTATGCAGGTGATGCAGTAGCAACATGTATGGGTAGTGCAATGGATCAGCAGATTATCGATGAGGTATTTGGGAATTATATTGAGGCATGTAAGATTCTCAATGTAGAGTCTGAACTGTTGGAGACAATACGTCTTCAAAAAGAAAAACTTCGTCAGGGATTTGTTATAGGAAGCGACGGAAGGCTACTTGAATGGGACAGGGAGTACACAGAGACAGAACCAGGACACAGACATATGTCACATTTGTATGGATTTCATCCCGGCGTAAGTGTATCGCCGGATAAAGATCCGGAAATTTTTGAGGCTGTTCGACTTACCCTTGATTATCGTTTAGAGCATGGTGGTGCCGGTACCGGATGGAGCAGAGCCTGGCTAATCAATCTAAGTGCCAGACTGCTGGATGGAGAAATGGCCCATGAACATATTCAATTGTTATTACAAAAATCTATCGGACTCAACCTGTTTGATTATCATCCACCATTCCAAATAGATGGGAATTTCGGTTATACCGCCGGAGTTGCAGAAATGCTATTACAATCGCATGAGGAGAACATGATCAGAATTCTTCCTGCTCTACCAGATGTATGGGAAACAGGCAGCGTTACAGGATTGAAGGCAAGGGGCGGATATGAAGTTGATATATACTGGGAAGAAGGTAAATTAACGAAAGTCATCATAAAACCAGCTCACAGTGGAGAAGTTAACCTGGTTTATGAGGATTTAACTGTACCTGTGAGATTAACGAAGGGAGAAGAGTTTACTTATCAAATGCTGTAGGGAGGGGATAATGCAACTATGCGATAATATTTTCACGAAGTACCAGATATGATATTTTTTACAGAAATCAGAAATGTCTCCGGGTCATCGTAGCCAAACTCCCTTGCGAAGAACTTTGCTACAGCATGCTCCGTGTTAACATTCGCAGGCCCATTTCATAAATGAAAATCTATCATTTGTCTAAATAGGGTTTGCTGAGAAAGTGATTTATTATTCACATAGTGTTGATATTCAATTATATATGTTGATAACTACAAGCTAATAAAGTGTCCGAAATGCAAAGAAAACTGTAAATTCAGTTCAAAAGGTTT
>JAUUZQ010000077.1 GCA_030589895.1 Bacteroidales bacterium | reverse complement strand
AATTACCAGTTTCGGAACCTCTCAGGGAGCTTCTGATTACCATAACAACAACAATACACTTTGATATTTTAGCTGCTAATAATGAGCTTGATAAGGCAATAGCTGAAGCTGAAAAATGCAGGTTAAGAATCGAAAGCAGCAATAATCCTGCTGAAGAAAAGCAACTAAATTCTTTTCTCGCAAGGCTTGAGATTAGACTAGGAAATTATGATAAGGCTCTTGAATACTATAACAAAGCAGGTTTTGGAGACCCACTGTACTGGTACTACACTGCGGTGGCCTATAAGAATTTGGGTGAAAAGCAAAAGGCGTTAAAGTTATTTGAAAAGATAATGCAGTGTAACGATAACAGTTTTTCTCTTGCCTTTGCCAGAAAACTGGTGAAGGAAGAACTGGAAAAACAGAATAACTATTTACAGAGTGAGCTCAATGAGCGTAACCTTTAAAACATATCGGGACTCTCACTCTGATTTAGTACCCGGAGCCGGGGTCGAACCGGCACGACCGTGAGGTCACTGGTGTTTGAGACCAGCGCGTCTACCAATTCCGCCATCCGGGCATATTATATTTAGAATTGGGTTTGCGAAGATAATAACTTTTAGCTATAGTGGCAACATCCTCGTGAAACATGTTCAATGTTTTAGTCCTTTATTCCCTACTCTGCACTTTGCTCTCCAAGTATGTTATTTAATATCTTTTATCTTCACTTACATTGCTAAATTTGCAGTCAAAAGAAATTAATTTATTACGCATGAATACAACATTAAAAAGCAAAACTGCTGAAGTCCTTGGAAGACTTGGAGTTTTAGAGAATAATAGTGGTGCCAGTACTGGTACAAAGTGGATGAACACCAAGGGTGACAAGACTGATTCTGTCTCCCCCATTGATGATGAAGTGATTGCCAGTGTTAGCAATGCCACGGCAGAAGATTATGAAACTGTTATCCAGACTGCTGAAAAAGCCTTCCTTCATTGGAAAACATTGCCTGCTCCACATCGTGGGGAAGTCGTCAGACAGATAGGTCTCGCGTTAAGAGAGGCGAAAGATGATCTTGCTTACCTTGTTTCGCTTGAGATGGGTAAGATCTACCAGGAGGGACTGGGAGAGGTGCAGGAGATGATCGATATTTGCGATTTTGCCGTTGGGCAATCGCGACAGCTATATGGTTTCACAATGCACTCGGAACGTCCAAAGCACAGGATGTATGATCAGTATCATCCTTTGGGTATTGTTGGTGTGATCTCAGCATTCAATTTTCCAGTAGCGGTATGGGCATGGAATTCAATGATTGCAGCCATTGCTGGTGATGTTGTTGTCTGGAAGCCAAGTTCAAAAGCTCCGCTAACAGCAATTGCTACACATAATATTATTAAGAAAGTATTGATTGAAAACAATGTTCCGGAAGGTGTTTTTAACCTGATAGTGGCCAAATCTTCAGTAGTAGGTGATAATTTTGCAGCCGATAAAAGAGTGCCTCTTTTTTCAGTAACCGGATCAACAGCTGTTGGGAAAAGAGTTTCTGCAATTGTTGGAAAGCGATTGGGTCGCTCGATTATGGAACTGGGTGGAAACAATGCAATTATAATATCAAAAGAAGCTGATTTAAATATTGCGATACCTGCAATTGTATTTGGATCTGTTGGGACCACGGGACAGAGATGTACATCAACACGAAGAATAATCATACATCAGGATATCTATGAAGATGTCAGGGCCAGATTGGTAAAGGCCTATAGTCAGCTTGATGGTAAAATTGGCAATCCGCTTGAAGAGGGAATTCTCGTGGGACCAATGATCGACAAGGGAGGAGTGCAGGATTTCACTGATGCACTGGAAAAAGTAAAAGAAGCAGGTGGAAAAATTATCTTTGGTGGAGAAGTATTGAAGGGTGGAATATTTGATTGCGGTACTTATGTAATGCCAGCCATTGCAGAGGCTGAAAATCATTATCAGATTGTACAGGAGGAGACCTTTGCTCCTTTGTTGTATCTGTTAAAATTTGAAGGGGATATTGAAAATGGTATTCACATCAATAATGATGTACCTCAGGGATTATCATCATCAATATTCACACTGAATATGCGTGAAGCAGAGATTTTTCTCTCAGGAGTTGGTTCCGACTGTGGTATTGCCAATGTAAATATCGGAACATCCGGTGCGGAAATTGGTGGAGCGTTTGGTGGAGAGAAGGAAACTGGCGGTGGTCGGGAGTCTGGTTCTGATGCATGGAAAGCTTATATGCGCAGACAGACCAATACAATTAACTACAGCACTGAATTGCCTTTGGCGCAAGGAATTAAATTTGATCTTTAAGGGCGTGGAGGGGTTTATTCTTTGCTCCGTATAAAAACAGATTTTCTTTTAGAAACCTGATTGGAGAATCAGATTGCCTTGTAGAGGAATTTTGAGCTAATCATGGATTTAACGGCTTTAATTATGCCCTGTTTGTCCATTCCACACTCTTTGTAGAGTTCTTCGTTTGTACCATGTTCGATAAAACGATCGGGAACACCGATTCTCTTTATCTCTGCATGGTAGTTATTCTCCGACATATATTCCAGTATGGCGCTACCCATTCCGCCGGTAATTGCGCCATCTTCAACTGTGATGATCTTTTTATGATTTGTAAAAAGCTGCTTCAGTAGTTTTTTATCTATCGGCTTGAGGAAGCGGAGATCATAATGTGCTATGCTAAGATTTTGTTCTTCAAGCTCATCAATTGCGGATGCAACATCATTCCCTATGGGACCAAGTGAGATGATCGCAAGATCTTCTCCATTACGCAGAAGCTGACCTGTTCCATATTCAATCTCTTTGAAAGGTTTTTTCCAGTCGGCAGAAACACTTTGTCCCCTGGGATACCTGATCACAAATGGACCTGTAGGATTGTGCTGTGCAGTAAAAAGAAGGTTTCTTAATTCAATTTCATTCAGAGGAGAGGCAATGAAGATATTTGGAATGCATCGCATATATGCAAGGTCATAAACACCATGATGGGTAGCGCCATCTTCTCCAACAAGTCCAGCCCTGTCGAGACAAAAGACAACAGGAAGTTTTTGAATTGCAACATCATGAATAACCTGGTCATAGGCTCTTTGCATGAAGGTAGAATAGATATTGCAATAAGGAACCATTCCTGCTGCTGCTAATCCGGCAGAAAACGTAACCGCATGCTGTTCGGCAATACCAACATCGAAAGTCCGGTCGGGAAGTTCATCCATCATAATCTTCATTGAAGATCCACTTGGCATTGCCGGCGTAATTCCGATTATTTTGCTATTTCCCTTTGCCAGTTCCAGTAAAGTATGTCCAAAAATATCCTGGTATTTTAAGGCTTGGGGAGTATTTGATTTCTTGGTAAGAAATTCTCCGGTCTTTTTATCAAATTTACCCGGTGAGTGAAAAGTGGTTTGTTGCAACTCAGCCATAGGGAATCCTTTCCCTTTTTTTGTGAGTACATGAAGTAATTTGGGTCCCGGGATACCTTTCAGATCGCGCAGAACCTCAGATAAATGTATCACATCATGTCCGTCAACCGGACCAAAATACCTGAAATTTAATGATTCGAACAGATTGCCTTGCTTCAGTACAATTGATTTGATTGCATTTTCGATTTTCTGTACATATTGTCTGGCATTGGGATTGATCTTGTTTATGAGTCCCATCAGATTCCAGGCATCATTTTTTACTTTGTTATAAGCTTTTGAAGTTGTGATATCCAGCAGATATTCCTTCATGGCACCTACACTGGGATCGATAGACATATTGTTGTCATTTAGAATGATCAGCATGTCTTTCTTTTCATGACCAGCATTGTTCATCGCTTCATAAGCCAATCCGGCACCAAAGGAGCCATCTCCAATTATTGCAACAACATGCCTGTCGTCCACACCTTTTATATTATCCGCAACAGTCATCCCAAGTGCTGCAGATATCGAAGTGGAAGAGTGCCCGACACCAAAAGCATCGTATTCACTTTCCGATATTTTTGGGAATCCACTTATACCTTTATATTTTCTATTGGTATGAAACTGGTCCCTTCTTCCGGTAAGAATTTTATGTCCGTAGGCCTGGTGGCCAACATCCCAGATAATTTTATCGTATGGAGCATTGAAAACGTGGTGAAGGGCAACGCTTAGCTCAACCACTCCTAAACTGGCACCAAAATGACCTGGATTTAAAGAAACGATATCAATGATGAATTGCCTGAGTTCCTTGCTTAATTGAAGCAATTCCTCAGGAATAAGCCCTGTCATATCATCAGGACCGTTTATTCTATCTAATAATGGATATTCTGCTTTACTGGCGCTCATTTTTTTGTGCCTTTGCTCTGCAAAGATAAGAAATATAAGATGTTAATATCTTATTTCTAATGGTGAAAAATCATCTAAGGAGATCTTTCATTATTTTGTACTTTGCACTAATTAGTTACGTTATAACAGTAGCAAGCCTGAACATGTTGTTCAGGTAGTGAAAATTAACAAATTTTAGCAGGTATAGAAATGAGGAAATTAATTGTATTTGTGGTGTTTAGCGTGTTTGTATTCTCCTGCGTTCCGACCAGTCAGTTTAAAGAAGTTGATAAAAGAGGCGATGAACTTCAACAGGATAGGGATGAACTCATGGCTGAAAATGAGATGCTTACGGTGGATAACACTGAGATGAGAGTAAAGATAAAGAGTGTGAAGGACCAAAAGGAGCAGTTCGTTAAAGACAGTATCAGGCTATATAATCAATTAAATGAAACGAACCTGGATCTGGCTGATCTGGAGCGAAGGTATGGTGAGCTTGAATCGACACATGAGGCCTTGCTACGAGGGAATGCACGTGAAACCAGAAGATTATTGAATGAATTACAAGCCAGTCAGGAAGACCTGGATAAAAAGCAACAGTTACTAAAAGATCTGGAGGGAAACGTGACTGAGCAAAGACAGAATGTTACTCGTTTGAGGGCTGAACTGGAGGCAAGAAATGCCAGACTGATGGAAATGGAGAATATGCTCTATAGGAAAGATTCTATCATGAATGCTCTGAAAACTACTGTATCTAACGCTTTGATGGGTTTCGAGGGACAAGGATTGACTGTTACACAGCGGAATGGAAAGGTTTACGTATCACTTGAGGAGAAACTATTGTTTACATCAGGAAGCACTTCGGTTGATCCAAATGGGGTTCGTGCCCTTCGTCAGCTTGCTGCTGTTTTGGCTACAAATTCTGATATCAATATAATGATTGAGGGACATACAGATGATGTTCCATTTAGAAAAGGATCATCGATAAAAGACAACTGGGATTTAAGTGTATTAAGGGCGACTTCAATTGTAAGGATTATCCAGGGTGCAGCAAATATTAATCCTGACAGGATTACAGTGGCGGGACGTGGTGAATATCTGCCTATCGATTCCTCAGACAGTCCTGAGGCCAGAAGAAAAAATCGCCGTACTGAAATAATTCTGTCACCGAATCTGGATGAGCTGTATAAGATTTTGGATTTGAATTAGATAGTCATCATATCTTCTTCCTTTGCCTCTACAACCTTGTCAACTTTTGTGGTATGTGAGTCGGTTATATCCTGAATATTTTCAGCAGCCAGTTTTTCATCATCTTCTGAAAGGCCGTCTTTTTGCATTTGCTTATATTCATCATTGGCATCCCGACGTGCATTTCTGATGCTGACGCGGGCATTTTCACCTTCATTTTTCACCTGTTTCACGAGCTCAATTCTCCGCTCTTCAGTAAGTGGAGGTATATTAAGTCTGATAAGCTCTCCGTTATTTTGAGGTGTTATTCCTACATTGGCTTGCTGAATAGCCCTTTCAATAGGGTCAATCATGTTCTTCTCCCAGGGCTGTATAGCTATGGTCTTTGCATCCGGAGTACTTACATTAGAGACTTGAGCCAATGGTGTCATGGTGCCGTAATACTCAACCAAAATACCATCCAGAATATGGACATTTGCTTTTCCTGCACGGATTCTGCTAAGCTCTGTTTCGAGATGATCAATCGCATTATCCATTCTTTCCAGGGTCATTTCATAGACCAGTTGAACCTCTTCATTCATGATGTGAATTATTATTGGAACCCCTAAATTATTCAAATTTTAATTAAAGTTCCAATTTTTTCGCCGGAAATAAGTTTTTTCAGGTTGCCTCTTTCGTTCATATTAAACACGATAACAGGTAATTCGTTTTCTTTGCACATGGCAAAAGCTGTTTGATCAAGGATCCTGAGGTTCTTTTCTATCGCTTCGTCAAAAGTTAAAGTGTCATATTTTTCAGCATCTGTATCCTTCTCAGGATCAGTGGTATACACTCCATCTACGCGTGTTCCTTTTAGCATCACATCTGCTTCAATTTCTACAGCACGCAGAGATGAAGCAGTGTCGGTTGTAAAAAATGGATTTCCTGTTCCTCCCGAGAAAATTACAATCTCACCACTATTTAGCGCTTCGATTACTTTTGGTTTGTAGTAGAATTCAGCTACAGGTTCCATTCTGAAGGCAGTGAATAGTCGGGATTTTGCCTTTTTTGCCTCAAAAGCAGATTGAAGCGCAAGACCATTGATCACAGTGGCCATCATTCCCATATAGTCTCCTTTGACCCTGTCGAATCCCTCGTCAACACCGGATATTCCTCTGAAAATATTTCCGCCTCCAATGACGACAGCTATCTGTACACCAGATTTTGCAATCTCAATAATTTCCTCTGCATACTCGCTTAGACGAAGAGGATCTATTCCGTGTGAGCGTCCGGCCATTAATGCTTCACCGCTTAGTTTTAACAGAATTCTGTTATAGTTGGGCATAGTCTTTATGATTTTGTACGAATTTAAGAATAATGTTTTAAAGTGAGGGTCAATTGAGATCTTATGCCACATAAGCACAAAAAAAAGACCCTCTTTCGAAGGTCTTTTTAATATCTATATAGAGTATAACTCTCTTATTTCACTGAGAATCTTTTAAATTCAGTAACAGTAAGATCCTTATCTGTATCACTCAGATATTGAGCAACTGTTTTCTTGGCATCTTTTGTAAATGCCTGGCTCATCAAAGTATTCTCTTTAAGGAATTTATTGACCATACCCTCGGCAATCTTGTCAACGATATTTTCTGGTTTTCCTTCAGTGATTGCTTTTTCACGACCAATTTTTCTTTCAGTTTCAATTATCTCAGGAGCAATATCATCCTTGCTTACTGAAACGGGTGACATAGCAGCTACCTGCATGGCAATATCTTTTGCAACTTGCTCATCAACAACTTTATTGAAGCCTACAAGCGTAGCAAGATTATTTCCAAAGTGATTGTATGCAATTACTGATTCTGCGCTAATAGCTTCGAAGTATGCTAATTCAAGTTTCTCTCCTGTCATTCCTGATCTTTCAGTAACCACCTCTTCTACAGATTTACCGTTCATGGTAAGTGCCTTCAAAGCAGCAAGGTCAGCTGGTTTCTCAGCAATAGCAAGATCAAGAATTGAGATTGCAAATGCTACATATTCCTTGTTCTTGGCAACAAAATCAGTTTCACAGTTCAATGAAATAATAGCGCCAAAGTTTCCGCTGGCTTTTCCCTGAACAGTACCTTCACTTGCTTCACGATCAGCTCGTTTGTTGGCAATCGCCTGTCCATTTTTTCGTATAATTATTGTTGCTTTTTCAAAATCACCTTCTGCCTCCTGAAGTGCTTTTTTGCAATCCATCATTCCGGCACCGGTTGATTTTCTTAATTTGGCAACATCTACAGCTTTAATATCAGCCATTTTATCTTTCTTATTTAACTCTATTTATAATTATCTGCTTTCGCATCCTTCGACTCGAAGCCTTTTGCTACTTCTTCTCTTCTACTTTAGCTTTAGCAGCGGGAGCATCCTCCTTTGCTTTAGCAGAAGTTTCAACCTTCACAGCAGCAGTCTTCTTAGCAGCGGTTTTTGTCTCAGCTTTTTTCTCTTCTCCTTCTTTAGTCTCCGTAGCTTTAGTGGAGGAGTCTTTGGCCTCCGCAGCTTTTGAGGCGGCCTTAGCTTTAGCATCAGCATCAGCTTTATCCTTCTTCTCTTTCTTCTCTTTTGCGTTGGCAACTTCCTTTTCTTTCTCAAGCTTTCTCTCATTCAATCCTTCCATTACTGCTTCAGTAATATAGTCAAGGATGAGCGAAATAGATTTGGAAGCGTCATCATTTGCGGGGATAGGGAAATCAATACTCCTGGGATCAGAGTTTGTGTCTACCATTGCAAAAACAGGTATGTTTAAGCGGTTTGCTTCACGTACAGCAATATATTCTTTGGCAACATCAACAACAAACATTGCAGCAGGCAAGCGTGTCAGATCTGAGATACTACCCAGCATTTTTTCAAGTTTTGCACGCTGACGTGTAATTTGAAGTCTTTCCCTTTTTGACAGGTTCTCAAATGTTCCATCAACCGCCATTTTATCAATGGTCTCCATTTTCTTTACAGCCTTCCTGATAGTTGGGAAGTTTGTTAACATCCCTCCTGGCCAGCGTTCTGTAACATAAGGCATATTAACGGCACTTACTTTTTCAGAAACGATATCTTTAGCTTGCTTTTTTGTTGCAACAAACAGGATTTTTCTACCTGATTTCGCAATTTGTTTCATTCCATTAGCAGCTTCTTCCAGTTTTACCTCTGTTTTGTTGAGGTCAATAATATGAATTCCGTTCTTCTCCATAAATATATAAGGAGCCATTGCGGGATTCCACTTTCTTTTCAGGTGACCGAAATGTACACCTGCATCCAATAGTTCTTTAAAACTTGTTTTTGGCATTTTCGTTATTTTTTGCTTGGCAACCAACAGGTAGTTCACAATGGAAGTCCTGCCAGTTTCGCATGAATAAATATGTAATAATAAGGCTTAACGTTTACTGAACTGGAATCTTTTCCTTGCTTTAGGTTGTCCAGGCTTCTTTCTTTCAACAACACGAGGATCTCTGGTAACAAACCCTTCCGCACGCAATGCAGGCTTGTATTCAGGATCAAGCTTAATCAGTGCCCTGGAGATACCCAGACGAAGCGCTTCTGCCTGTCCTTTAATTCCACCGCCTGTAAGATTAACTTTGACGTCGTATTTGTTTTTAAGATCGAGCAGAACAAGTGGCTGGTTCACTATATAGTGCAACTGCTCAGAAGGAAAATATTCTTTGTAGTCTTTATTGTTTACTGTGATCTGGCCTTTGCCTTCACTGAAATAAACCCTGGCAATAGCTCTTTTTCTTCTACCAATAGTATTGATAATCTCCATGAATAATTATTTAATGGTATTTAAATCAATTGTTTTAGGCTGCTGTGCTTCGTGAGGATGTTCTTCTCCAACATACACAAACAGATTTCTGAATAACTCGCTACCCAGTCTGCTTTTAGGAAGCATACCCTTAATAGCTTTCTCTAAAACAGCAGCAGGCCTCCTTTTCAAAAGATTTTCAACAGTTTCAGATTTTTGTCCACCTGGATATCCAGAGTGACGTATGTATTTTTTCTGGCTGAGTTTATCACCTGTTAAAACTATTTTCTCAGCATTAATAATGATCACATTATCACCACAATCAACATGTGGGGTAAATGATGGTTTGTGCTTACCTCTAAGGATTATTGCAACCCTGGAAGCGAAACGGCCTAAAACCTGATCTTTTGCATCAACTAAAATCCATTCTTTCTGAACGGTGTCTTTATTGGCTGAAACGGTCTTGTAACTTAATGTATCCACGTCTAAATTGTTTTATTCTCTGTGTGACTACTCACCTTATTTTATGGTTCGCAAAAATACAAATCTTTTTATTAAATCAATAACATATCAACAATTTATTTCAGAAATAAATAAATGTCAGATTTATAGACAGATAGAATTGATTTTTTAGCTTCAAATATTCGGTTTTTCGACAGTTTTCAACATTTTTATCTTTTATTTACCTTTGGAGTCGGTTCTGAGATGAAAAATTGTACTATTGTGTGAGGGGAAACTCAGCGAAACTCTGCGAATAAGCGCCAGCGACTCTAATTCTAACTCTGCGGTAAAATAGAATAATAAATTGAATGAGAATCGAGAAAAAAATATTCGTTGCTTACATTTTTACTATACTGTTTGCATCAACACATGGACAGCTCAAGGAGTACAATTTCACCTTTGATCAGATATTTGATAACCGCGAATACTTCTCGGATTATGCCTTTCCACAAACGATCTTTGGCGCAAGGCTGGATGCAGAAGCAGTGTTTCATCTTGATAGCACACATGGTTTTGCTATCGGTATTAACTATATGTTTGAAAATGGTGGAGATATACTGGGGATTACACCTTCAGTTGATCTCTATTACCAATTTCAAGGGAAGAATCTAAAGATGAATTTTGGATCCTTTCAAAGACGGGGAGCCTTAGATCTCCCCCTTTATTTTCTCGCCGATACATTGAATTATTACAGGCCAAATATTGAAGGAGCATTGATAAATTATGCATGGTCATGGGGAAATATCCTGACTTTTGTGGATTGGACAGGTCGGGTATCTGAAGCGAACCGGGAGACATTTTTAGTTGGAGTGGATGGCAAATTAGGAAGAAATATCTTCTATGTACGTCCTTCATTTCTAATGTATCATAATGCCCGAAGTTATCATCCTGAAGATTCAGTACACCTACAGGACAATGGAATTATGTCTCTTTTGCTCGGAGCAGATTTGTCGGAAATGACTTTTTTTGATGAGATGAACATTTCTTCAGGATATTTGACGTCCTATAATCGTTTCAGACCCGATCCCTTACAATGGGGTAGAGGATGGGTAACAAATTTAGCATTGAGATATAATATTATTGGATTAAAAGGAGTTTACTATTATGGAACTCCAATCAAATTTGAATATGGAGATCCATTCTACACTTCTGGAAATTATGGCAGACTGGATCTTTTTGTGGATCCATTTAAAAATAAAAAGGTAAAAGCTAAGATGGGTTGGAATCTGCATTTTGCAGCAAACGAACGTATACATCATTCACAGCAGATATTAATAACAGTCAAATTTTGATTCAGAAGGCTCTTCTACATAAAAATATTTATTTCTATTTATTACTCCTGCTTGCAGCGAGTCTTCCATTTTCTGTTTTTGCTACTTCTCTGTTTCAGATTTTATTGCTAATGAACTGGCTGATTGAAGGCCAATACCGGGAGAAGTGGAACAGACTGAAAAATGAGAGAGGATTCTGGGTCTATGCGCTTTTTTACCTTGTGCATATAATTGGAATGATATGGACTGACAATCTGATGTCCGGATTGAATGATCTGAAAGTAAAACTACCACTTATCTTCATCCCTTTCCTTTTAGTCTCAAGCGGAACTCCTTCCATGAAAGAGCTAAAATATATTCTGACAGCATTTATCGGTGGAAATGTTATTGCCTCAATTGCGGTGATATTGGCGCTTACCCATATCATTCCGCTGGAAATTCAGGAATATCGCAACGCTTCGCTGTTCATCTCTCATATTCGCTTCTCCCTTATGATTGTCATGTCGATTGCTTTTTCCGGATATCTGATTTTTATTGGAGGTAAGTTGCAGAACAAGTGGATTAAGTATATTCTTGTTTTATCATTTGTCTGGCTCCTGATGTTCCTTGTGATACTGCGCTCACTTTCAGGAATTGTGATCCTGATACTCTTGATTTTATTCATTGCTTTTCATCTGGTCAGGACTGTTCGTGATCCGGCAGGAAGATTTATGCTATCGGTGTTTATATTGTTTATTCCTCTTTTTGCAATTCTTTATACCGGACATGCAATTAAAAAATTTTACACTGTTGAGCTTGTGACTCCCGGGGATGTTGATTCTGTTTCAATCGAAGGAAACAGGTATATAAATATCCCTGAAAATGAAGAAATTGAAAATGGAAATTATGTCTGGCTGCACGTGTGTCCCGACGAGTTAGAACGTGAATGGGCTTTGCGGAGCGATTATCCGTACAAAGGGAAATGCGAAAATGGTAGCTTCCTCAGATTTACGCTGATTCGGTATATGACCTCCAAAGGATTAAGGAAGGATGCCGTTGGGATGAAGCAACTGGACAACAGTGATATTGCTGCAATAGAAAGGGGCATTGCGAATTATATATATCTGAAACGATTTGCTCTCTATCCAAGGATCTATGAAATTATTTGGGAGATTGACAGGTATAAATTGGGATTTAGTCCAAATGATAAATCACTGGTTCAGAGGTATTTCTACTTGCGGGCAGGCGTTTCTATAGCCGGGGAGAACCTTTGGAAGGGTGTGGGAACCGGAGATGTGAGACAGTCTTTCGATGACTATTATGATCAGATAGACTCACCTTTACGGCCTGAAAGAAGACGCAGAGCTCATAATCAGTACCTTACGCTTTTTCTGACTTTTGGACTTATTGGGGGAATAGTTTGCCTGGCCTCACTCATGATTCCGGTTTTTATCAATCGAAAATGGGGATCATATATGACAATCGTTCTTTTCTTTACAATGACCCTTTCAATGTTGAATGAAGATACGCTGGAAACAAGTTCAGGGGTTGTGCTGTTTGGACTATTTTATGCGATTTTTACTTTTGGTCCAGATTGGAAATGGAAGGAAGTGGGCAGTAAAAGGTCATCCTCAGAACACTGAACTTCTCAATATTCCCTATCTTTGCATTCTAATAATTGTGATTGATGAAGAAGGAAGAAGAATTTATGAAACGCGCCATTGAATTGGCAGCAGAAAATATTGAACAGGGAGGTGGTCCTTTTGGTGCCGTAATTGTCAGAAATGGTAAAATAATCGCCGAAGGATCAAACAGGGTTACCCATGATCACGATCCAACAGCCCATGCTGAAGTGGTTGCTATCAGAAAAGCAGCGAAGGAATTGAAAAATTTTAAATTGGATGATTGTGAAATTTACGCCTCTTGTGAGCCCTGTCCGATGTGCCTTAGTGCAATATATTGGTCAAGAATTCCGGTGGTATATTTTTCGGGAGACAGGCACGATGCGGAAGCAGCCGGGTTTGACGACAGCAAAATCTACGAGCAACTACAAATCAGTAGTGATAAAAGAGATATTCGAATGACACAAATTGTTCCTCAACTTTCCAAAGAGGTTTTTGAGAAGTGGAGTGAGCAGGGCGATAAAACCGAATATTAAATTGAATTCTGAAAGACTTCCATTGACATTTTTTACCAGAGATGTGCTGGAGGTAGCTCCTGAGTTAGAGAATCAGCCCTGGAGATATGTTTTGAGTATATTCTCCTTTTTTGCACGTACCACCTCCTACTCTGTTTGCTTCCCCTTTCTTTCTTCAATATATCCTTATATCTTTGTCGGAATTCTGAATATGTCAGAGAATTGACTTAAAAAGTAAACTCAAAGGGATGAAAAGTTTTCGATTCTATAATTTGATCACGGGATGGGCAGTTTTTGCAGTGGCAGCTGTTGTATACCTTTTAACTATTGAATCTACAAGCTCATTTTGGGATTGTGGTGAATTTATAGCAACTGCATATAAAATGGAAGTGGGTCATCCTCCGGGAGCTCCATTTTTTATGTTAATTGGAAGGTTCTTTACCCTATTTGCAGGAGGTAATGAAATGGCAGTGGGCTATACAATGAATGTGCTATCCGGACTGGCAAGTGCATTTACAATTCTATTCCTCTTTTGGACCATCACCCACCTCGTTCGCAAATACTATGGTGCATCGGAAAAGCATTCACTTTATCAATTAATTGCAATACTCGGATCTGGTGTGTTGGGAGCACTGACCTATACCTTCTCCGACACGTTTTGGTTTTCAGCTGTTGAAGCAGAGGTATATGCGCTGTCTTCACTATTTACAGCCTTCGTTTTTTGGGCGATGCTGAAATGGGAAAATGTTGCTGATGAGCCATATGCCAACAAGTGGATTATTTTAATCGCCTTGTTGATGGGGATCTCCATCGGAGTGCATTTATTGAATCTATTGGCCATTCCGGCACTCGTATTTATTTACTATTTTAGAAAATATACTGTTTCTTATAAGGGACTTCTGGCCTCTCTGTTGGTCTCGCTTGCTCTGCTGGCCATTGTGCTCTTTGTAATCATACCCGGGATACCATATTTTGCTACGCGATTTGAACTGATGTTTGTCAATGGCTTTAAACTTCCATTCTTTTCGGGAGTGACATTTTACATGGTTCTGCTCTTCGGTTTGATCATTTTTGGAATCTATTATACAAAAAAGAAGGCAAGTGTATTGTGGAATACGATCCTCATATCACTATTTGTAGTTGTACTTGGCTACTCTTCCTATGCAGTAATTGTAATCAGGTCGGTAGCAAACACCCCGCTGGATGAGAGTAATCCTGAAACGATTTTCTCACTTTTGAGCTATCTGAACAGGGAACAGTATGGCGATCGTCCTTTGGTGCATGGTGCCTATTTCAATGCAAGACCAGAATCTGTTAACAAGGGAAAACCTTCTTATTATCGTGGAGAGGATGGATATGTTGAAGTTGACAAGGACAGGGAATATGTGTATGATAAGAAATTTGAGGGCTTCTTCCCTCGTTTATGGAGTACCCAGGCAAAGCATACCGATGAGTATATTTATTGGGGGAGATTGGATGAGACGAAACTTTATAACATTCGGACAGATGCAAATGGTAAACCACTGATAGATAGGAGGGGAAAAGTACAGGTCGATCGATCCTCGCCGAAGGATAAGCCTTCATTTGGAGAGAATATGCGCTTCTTTTACGACTACCAGATTAAACATATGTATCTCCGCTATTTTATGTGGAATTATGCCGGAAGACAAAACGATATTCAGGGGAATGGAGAGCCTAACAAGGGAAACTGGATATCAGGAATAAAATTTCTTGACACAGCCAGGCTTGGTCCGCAGGATAATCTTCCCGATTCAATTGTAAACAACAGGGCCAATAACAAATATTATATGCTGCCATTGATTTT
>JAUUZQ010000147.1 GCA_030589895.1 Bacteroidales bacterium | reverse complement strand
TTCCGGTTTTAAGAACAGGCTGGATTACAAAATCTCCCTCATCAAGTGTAGGAACAAACTCTCCTCCCATTTTAGAAAAGATAACTCCTGTCAAAATAAGAGAGGCAAGGGCCATTCCAAAAATTGCATTTTTATGGTCATACGACCACCTGATTACAGGATCGTAGGAACGGTGTAAGACCTGCATGATCCATCGCGTCAGTACAAATTGTTTTTTTTTTCTCAGGACGAAGGAAAAGAGAGGCTGCCACCGGTAACCATGTCAGTCCAAAAAACATCGCGCCAAGAAGGGCGAAACTGAAAGAAAGGGCCATTGGACGAAACATTTTTCCTTCCACACCACTCAAAGAAAGAACAGGAATGAAAACAATGAGAATAATCAGCTGACCGAAAATAGCCGAATTCATCATTTTCGAAGCCCCGTTAAATGTGATGCGGTCCATAATGGTACATCGGTCATCTCCCTTGGCTGAATCGAGCTCTTTGCGGTTCACGGTAAGTCTGATTACCGTGAATTCAACAATGATCACTGCACCATCGATGATTATTCCAAAGTCCAGCGCTCCCAGGCTCATCAGGTTAGCGTCGATCCCAAAAATGTACATCAGGGAAATAGTGAAAAGCAGTGACAGGGGAATAAGAGAAGCGATCACCAATCCTGAGCGAAAATTCCCCAGCAATAGAACCACAATGAAGAATACGATCAGAAAGCCAAACATAAGGTTTTCAAAAATGGTCATAGAGGTTTTATGGATCAGCTCACTCCTTTCAAGAATTGGATTAATAAAAACCCCTTCCGGAAGTGTTTTCTGAACTTCCTCCACACGCTTCTTCACTTCATCGATTACCTTGTTTGAGTTGGCATCCTTCAACATCATGATCTGTCCCATCACCTTCTCTCCCTCGCCATTGGCTGTGATGGCCCCAAATCTGCTGGCACTGCCAAACCTTACAGTTGCAACATCTTTAATAAAAATGGGTATGCCATTGGTATTTGTTACTACAATATTTTCAATGTCCTCAAGTGACTCAACCAAGCCATCACCCCTGATGAAGTAGCTCTGGTTCTGCTTTTCAATATAAGCTCCTCCGGCAACATTGTTATTTTTACCGATAGCGTCGTATACATCCAACAAAGATATTCCCATCCCTTTAATATGTTCCGGGTTAATAGCAACCTCATATTGTTTGAGGAATCCTCCCCAGGTATTTACCTCAACAACTCCGGGAATCCCCGACAATTGTCTTTTAACCACCCAATCCTGGATAGTCCGAAGCTCCATGATGGAATATTTGTCCTCATAGCCGGGTTTTGTATCCAAAATATATTGATATATCTCACCCAATCCTGTAGTAATTGGTCCCATTTCAGGTGTGCCAAAACCCTCGGGAATGTTTGCTGAAGCGGTCTTAATTTTCTCTGCTATCAGCTGACGAGGAAGATAGGCACCCATCTTATCTTCAAACACAATGGTCACAACAGAAAGTCCAAATTTGGAAATCGACCGTATTTCTGTTACTCCGGGGAGATTCGACATTTCCAGCTCTACCGGATAGGTTATAAATTGCTCCACGTCCTGTGTAGATAGGTTTGTGGATGTAGTGATTACCTGTACCTGGTTGTTTGTAATATCCGGAACAGCACCCAGTGGAATCTGTAAAAGGGCAAACACACCAAACCCTGCCACAGAAATTGTGAGAAGAATTGCGATAAGTTTATTCTGAATGCTAAAATTAATGATTCTGTTAAGCATGGTCAAAATTAAGAGAAAATGAATAGTCAGCCTGCGACTATTATCACACCAATATAATCAAAATAAGGGGAAAGGGGAAGGTTAAGCATTTTGCTTATAACAAATGGACTAATGATCTGGACATGGTTTGCTATTGGAGATTGCATGTCTGATAATTCTGAAGCAACATTTCTATTTGATAGTTTGTAATACCCTCTCAATTCTTTTAGATGAACTATTACTGACACCTGCGTCAGTGGCATAATCCTTCCATTTTGATACTATTTCTCTAACAGCATCAATAATTCCGACAGATTTTGAGATACCAAAATATTCTGAAAGCTCAATTAACTGTTTTACTCCAGGATTTCTACTTTCACCAGACACCATGGTACTGTGATGACCATGAGATGAGTATGAAAATGTTAAATCATAAGCAGGAGCAAACTTCCAGTCTCCACGGAAGTTCATTAAAAATGAGAAATTCTTGCTGTGATCGTCACAGTTGTGCGCAAAGACATTAAATGCCGCCAGACGAAATACTTTTCGATATGCATTGATATGTTTCTCCAATCTAAAGGCACAATCCATCAGATGACCATAATCCATTGTACTTAGTCTGAAATTATCATGCATTAAACCACTGGCTGAGTGCATGTGCAATCTGTCATTCCCTATTCGATCGAAACGTTTCGTTCCAAAGTATACTTTGCCAGACCCGCCTCTGAAAAGCCTGCAACTACTCATTTCAATTCCTGCATCCATTGCCATTTTATAATAGGCATATTCAATATTAGCAATATCGTCTGGGTCAAAAGAAGACGGAAATTTTACAATCCAATGCTCATATCCCTCAGGCAAGGTGATAGCTCCATGGATTATGTGCTCAGTATCAGGGTTGAATCCGATGAAAATTTTGGGTCTTGCCCCACCTGAAGAGCCTCCAAGATGATAGAGCTCATCCAATATATCTGTCTCATATCCGCTCATAACACTCTTCATTTCATTGGCAATGAAATCCAAATCTGATACAGAACTTTCAATTGTTTCTGTCAATTCGGGTTGATAAATCAAAGCTCCAATTCCAGTAGATCCTACATATGCAAGCCTGTCTAAAGGACCTATGCTTGAAATGTCAATACCTTGTGAGCTCAGTTTCCTGTCGAGCAATAATCGTCCCCATCCATCTGGTAATGAATCATTAAACAGTCCAAATAAATTCTCAAACGGTTCAGGATCAGCAGAAAGAATACCATTGGATAATGGCATCTTAAATGGGGAAATTTCCAGGTCTTTTCTTATAAACTCAGGATAAAACTTAAAGTAAATTTTATTCCTGGAGTGAGCCAGCTCTCCCACTTCGTAACGCTGCTTACCAAAATCCAAAGAGATTAGTATCTTTTCGATATTGGTCATGATATTCTGGTATTATCACTAAATAGCCTTTCAATATTATCCAAATCCTCTTCCTGAATCATGATGCCTTCCATCTCTTCCAGCCTTTCAATAATCAATAACAATTTTAAGAATGACTCTAATGAAATTTTTCCGCTGCTCTCAAATCTCTTTAGGGTTCCCAGGGAAACACCCGAACGATCAGCCAGCTCTTTTTGAGACATTTTAGCACTTTTCCTCAATAAACGGTGCTTATAAGCTAAATCTTTTAATAACTCAGATGGAGTTTTTTGAATGCTATATTTATTCATAATAGATAATATATTATCTAAATATAGCTCTTTTTATTCATTTTGACTATTATTTTATCCATTATCAAGAATACAAATTTGATAAGCCATTGATGAACCCATTGCTATACATAAGTTAGCACGAACATTCTTCAAATCTCTCCTGCTTTACTCCAGGATTTCTACATTCACCAGACACTATATTGCTGTGATGACCATGAAATAAGTTACAGTCGTAATCCTTCATAAGAATTAACCTTTAGTTTACATTAACATGTTAACTTTGCACCGTATTCCACTTTATGAAGAATAACCTGCACATACAAAGACGTTTATTGGATTTCATCCGGCAAATTAAGCAGCGCCAATTGATCCTGGCCCTGAGCCTGATTATTGGGTTGTTATCTGGTGGTGCAGCCATTTTACTAAAAAACCTGACCCACTTTATAGAGCAAAGATCAAAAGCTCTTTTATTAGGAGAATCACACGCCAATATTGACTTCATTCTGCCACTTGTAGGCATTATCATCACTGTCATGTTCGTTTCCTATCTCCTGAAACAGGATATTGGTCACGGAGTTAGTAAAATCCTTTTTTCTATTTCAAAGCGAAAAGGACACCTGAAGCCACACAATACCTGGTCATCGATGCTGGCCAGTTCTGTTACTGTTGGATTAGGGGGCTCAGTTGGGCTTGAGGCTCCCATCGTACTCACGGGTGCTTCCATTGGCTCCAACATCGGCAGGATTCTGCGTCTAAATTATAAAACCGTCGTATTGCTTATTGGTTGTGGTGCAGCCGGTGCTATTGCAGGAATTTTTAAAGCACCCATTGCAGCATTGATTTTCGCATTCGAAGTATTAATGCTCGATCTTACGGCATGGTCTATCGTTCCCTTACTGCTCTCATCTGTGACTGCAACAACCGTCTCTTATTTCTTCCTTGGAGAAAAAGTTGTCTTCTCCTTCAGCATTAGTGAGCCATTTATCCTGCATAACCTCCCTTTCTATATTCTTTTGGGACTGTTCACCGGACTGGTTTCTCTGTATTTCACAAGAATGAATATGTGGGTTGAGCATTCTATGGGGAAGATAAAAAATCAACTGACCAGAACCTTAACAGGAGGAGTATTATTAGGTGGTCTCATTTTTCTAATGCCACACCTGTTTGGGGAGGGCTATACAACATTGACGACCTTACTTTCAGGACAATCCTCTGAACTTTTCAACGGCACGCTATTTGAAAATTTATTACAGGATAACTCATCATTTATTATTCTGTTTTTTCTATTGCTGGTAATATTCAAGGTAATTGCCATGGCTCTCACCACCGGTAGCGGAGGTGTAGGCGGAATTTTTGCCCCGGCGCTATTTGTAGGGGGAATGAGTGGTGTAACGCTTGCTAAAGCTATCAATATCTTTGCTCCAAACGGTGTCTCAGAAAACAACTTTGCTTTGGTAGGGATGGCGGGAGTGATGGCGGGAGTAATGCATGCTCCTTTAACAGCCATATTCCTTATCGCCGAAATTACCGGAGGCTATACCCTCTTTATTCCCCTGATCATTACCGCCACCATTTCCTTTGTAACTATTCGCGGATTTGAAAAACAGTCCATATATACCATGCGCCTGGCTGAGAGAGGAGAATTGATGACCCACCATAAAGACAAAGCCATTTTAAGCATGCTTTCTGTATGTGATGTAATTGAAAATGACTGTCAGCAAATACATATTGATGGACATTTATCAGATCTGGTAAATGCTGTATCACAATCGAAACGAAATATTTTCCCGGTAATAAATGATGATCAGGAGCTGGTAGGGGTCATCAGTCTGAATGATGTCCGCGATATCATCTTCAACACAGAGCTTTACGATAAACTGAGGATTATTGAAATCATGCATACTCCTGCTGCAATCATTTCTAAAGATGAAAACATGAAGACAGTATTAGAGATTTTTGAAAAGACTGAAGCATGGAATCTACCGGTCGCTGAGAACAAGAAGTACATTGGCTTCATTTCAAAATCCAAGATCCTCTCCTCTTATCGGAATTTACTGAAGGAGTTTTCGGATGATTAGGAAGCTGTGGAAATACTTCCCAACCAGAATGTAAGATAATTTGCAATTGTGTTGCTAATTAACTTTATACTTGAAAAAGACGGAGGTGTCATTCAAGTGGACTTTCATTTCCAAGCCTGGACATAATAAAAGATGCATTAAGCAAAATTATAGAGTGTCAATCCCGGGTTCGGGGCAATATCAAAAACTTTTCATTTTATTTAAAATATCATCTTACCTTATTCGTCTTAGAAGATGTAAGCAATTTGAAATACTGTTTTTAAATCAAAATCCCCCGGAGGGGGTATATATCTATATGTCACCAAGCGATCAGGAAAAAATAGGGAAAGCATACACTGAGGAGCACGACAAGCTCCTTGGATATATTCGGAAACGGATTCCCGAAAACTATGAAGCTGAAGATATTCTGCAGGATGTCTTTTACCAACTCACCCGCGGATTTAATGAGTTGAGCAGAATAGAGAATATACGTTCATGGTTGTATACAGTGGCAAATAACAGGATCATCGACAGGTTTAGAAAAAAGAAAACTGAAAGTGTTGATATAGTATCCAAAAACAACGACAGTGAGGAGGGGCTACTATCTCTGGAAGATATTCTTCCCGACCTCAACGCTACACCGGAAGATACAGAGCTAAAGCAGCTTATCTGGGAAACCATTGATGAGACGCTGGACGAACTGCCGGAGGAGCAAAGCGAAGTATTCATAATGCATGAATTTGAGGAGATGAGCTTCAATGAGATATCTGAACTCACCGGACTTGGAGTAAACACCCTTATTTCACGCAAGAGGTATGCGGTCCTCGAACTAAGAAACCGCCTTAAACATTTGTATAATCAATTAAAAATTAAATAAGATGAAGACAGCAAGAGTATTTAAGTTTATAGGATTTGGAGTCCTCGGAGTTGGAGCAATGTTCTTTTTTGTGTGGCTGGTAATGCTGCTATGGAATGCTTTGGTTCCTGAACTATTCAGCGGACCGGTATTATCATACTGGCAAACAGCAGGTATTTTCTTACTCTCCAAGATACTACTATCAGGTTTTAGTGGTGGTGGCAGTAAAAAGCACAGCGACAACAGGAGCAAGTGGAGATCAAAATACCAAAGTAAATATCATAAAATGTCCGGATGTTGCGAAGAAGAAGAATCAAAATCTGATACTGATCCTGAAGTTCAACCGGCATAATTCAGACAATATTCGGGAACAGATGTCAAATGGAAAGTTGTTAGCGGGTTTTGCACAGCAGAGAAATTGTCTGAACCGGAGTTAAAAGAGATCGAATGCCTGTTGAAATTCATGCATAAGCAAGCCGGCAATTCAAGGTACCTGGTTCTCGAAAAATTTAGGTGTAAATGCAAACATCAGGTAAGCCCAGTTATGGGTTTCATCCAGTGATCCTCCTTTGATCTCCAACATCCCATCTGCAGCAAACATGTGTGAGTATCCCAATTGGATTTTGATCTGATCCGCCAGGGGATAAACAACAAACAGATCAGCTTCGGTTCCCAGATAACTACCGGCAGTCAGGGAGGCATCACTTAAAAATGCATGAATATGCGCATTCAGAGAAATTGATTTGATTTTTTGAAAGAGTTTCACTGTAAGATCCTGCAATCCAACTGAATTCACATGATTTCCAACAAAAAAATAATCCATGTGACCATTAAACTTGTGATTGGTACCATAAAGCGGAGTAAAGGAATTATTAAGCGTTAACTCAGCAGGATCTGTCCCCGACAGAATCTCAAAACTCAAACCCAGTTTTGTGTTTGAAGAGAAAGCATAATTCGATTCAAGCAAAACATCATATGCACTTAGTTTCAATCCAGAGGGATCTGTTCCTCCCTGGTAATAGAAATTTCCTCCCAGTGTTAACTTGTCATGTGTATAGATTGCATATGAACCAATGGTCTGACTGTAACGAATGCCCTGCTCTGTAATCTCACCCGCAATGCTGGAAATGGTATATGGAACACCATTATTTAAAGCCAGTAAGCTGATCGATAACTTTTCAAAGCCCTTATTGAACCAGAGAAACTGAATTGATTTGTACGCATCGGGGCC
>JAUUZQ010000110.1 GCA_030589895.1 Bacteroidales bacterium | reverse complement strand
TTCTTGAGCGCAATGGGATCCTGTTTGATAGATTCGGAAAGAAGAGAATTGCTGACAATGCACTGGTAGCTTTAACATTAATGATTGCCGTGAGCAAGCCTGAAGAGAAGGATATAATGATAAAGGTAATCGTGAACCTAATAAATAAAAAGAATTAAGTACCGTATCAATCATCTATTGTGGATGAGTGATAACGGAAATGGATAAAATAGCCTTATCTCTCTGTCTTTATGAGCGTTACGGCGTTTTTGTCGGGGTAGCGGGATTATCACCTAAATTGCGACAATAGATATTCACTTGCATCTAAACTAAGGAATGCACAGAAATTGGATCTAATTCAATGTCTAATTTTAGTGTCTAAAAACACAAAAGCCCTTGAAATTCAAGAGGTTTTGTCGAAAGTTGATATACCTAATATTTGCATTATTTCGTAAATGGTCAGCGTGCTTTTCAGGTTGTATTTTACATATGCAACGATCAGATATGTGCAGATTGCAACCCAAATATGGATGTTTACAGCGTTTTCAGAGTGACCCCATAGCTTTTTAATGGTTAGGTTTTGCTTTATCCATTTGAACACCTCTATCTGCCAACGTTTTCTGTATAAACGTGCAATTTCAAGGGCAGAAGCTTCATGATTATTGGATAAAAATGTGAGTGTAATCTCCTTTTCATCATCATAGTATTCAATAAGTGGAAGGTTCTCTGGATATAGCATCTTAGACTTATAACCATTGAGTGTAATAGTTTTGTCACTTCTCAGTCCTGTCTTTTCATCAATATTGAAATTGCATTCAACAACTGAGTAATCTAATGACACTTTTGCTCTGGTAATAAAGAATGCTCCAGGCATTATGGATATTGAATAAAGCAGCAAGATCAACATTAGGAATTGGTTGATTTTCATACAATGGTTTAACCAGTTTTATGAGGTAAGCACCAAAATCAGCGAATATTCTCCAATCTCTTCTATCATTTGCCCGATACAGGGACGACTGGTTAACATATTGCTTGATCCCAAGATGATATAATTTGTTTTTGTGTGCTCTCAAACAGGTGCAAATATCCCTCAACGAGTTTCGAGAAGTTAACTGACCAAAGAATAGTTGAATGAATTGGTTCCAGCAATTAAGCCCACTTGTTCGATAGTCTCCATCATACCTTTCACACACTTCTCAAACTCGTATCTATTAATGAATTGGAGCAGCTGAGCAAAAACATATTTACCTGAATTCATAGAGTTGCGCATTAAAAGCGCAAAACTACAGATCATTTCAAATCAATAAATCAAAGAACGCCAGTATTATATTGAAATACAGTGTTATATAAAATATTTAAAAAAGTTAACGCATCAGTACTAATTTTGTATCTTTAATTAAGTGTGATAATTACATTTGACCAAAGGTAAGATATTGTCAGACACCATTTCGATGCCTGTTCAGGATTTGTAATAGAATACAAATCTGAGGTTAAGGCTTTTACTGACAATTGATATTATGCGCTGTTAGTTTTTCATTCCGGAATTGTTATTATAAATAATTATAGAATTGCAGCTAATTATGGATAGATGGAGAATCAATTTTCCAGCGTAACCAGATGTATCCTAATTCATCCACAGTTCTCAAAAAACAGTGCATTGAATTATCTCGATGTCTGTAAAATAGTCGGGGTGAAGTATTTTATGCCTCCTCTGGGCCTCCTGACTGTAGCAGCATTACTACCACAAAACTGGAGCTATAAATTAGTAGATCTGAATGTCGTACCATTAACTGATGACTACTTTGAATGGGCGGACATTGTTTGTACCGGAGGCATTTTATCACAGCAACCGGGTATTTTTTCTGTCATTGAAAGGGCCCATCGCTTTGGTAAAAAAGTAGTAATCGGAGGACCAGATCCCACCTCTCAGCCGGAGCTTTATAAGATGGCCGACTATCTTGTTTTAGGTGAAGGAGAGAACACCATTCCAGCTTTCATTAGGGACCTGGAGAATGGCTGCAAAACTGGTGTATATAGGCCTTCTGAATTGGCAGAAATGACTGAAGCAGTTGTGCCGAGATACGATCTGGTAAGATTTGCAGACTATTTATTAATGGGAATACAGTTCTCCAGAGGTTGTCCCTATCATTGTGAATTTTGTAATGTTATTGAACTATTTGGAAGGAGATCACGTGCGAAAACTGTTCAGCAGCTTATGAAAGAACTTCAGTTTCTTCATCAACTGGGTTACAGGGGACATGTATTTTTTGTCGACGATAATTTTCCGGCAAATAGGAAGCACGCGCAACAACTATTAGCAGAAATTATAAAGTGGTCCAAAAGTAGCAAACAGCCATTCTATTTTGCTGCCAATGCCAGTATTAATCTTGCAGGAGATGACAGACTGTTACAATTGATGAAAGAGGCTGAATTCAGACATATTAGCATTGGCATCGAGACACCTGACGATAATGTGTTGAAAATGGCCCAGAAAGAGCAAAACATGAATTTGCCGATTGTTGAGATTATTAAGAAAATCTTTTCCTATGGCATCGTGGTGGATGCAAGTTTTATTCTGGGCTTTGATAATGAAACGGGACAAACAGCCCGCATGTTGATGAATTGTATTCAGGAGTCAGGCATTTGTATGGCTATGGTTGGGACACTTTATGCATTACCAAATACAGACTTAGCAAGACGTTTAAAACGTGAAAACCGATTATTCGAGGAGAGTACAACAATCAGGGATATTCAAACTGAAATTGATCAAATGTCCAGCGGTCTAAACTTTATCACTAAAAGGGCTAGAATAGACATTTTAAGGGACTACAATGAAACCTTAAAGTACATTTATGATCCGTCGAATTATTACAGGAGGCTCACCTATCTTGGCCTTCATTTAAAACCCGATTACAGACATAAGCCAAATATTTCGAAAGGTCTGAATATGGCCAGATCGTTTCTGATCATATGTGTTAAAGTTGGATTGAATAGGACCACAGGGGCATTATTCTGGAAGTTATTTTTCACAATTATGTACAGGAATCCGAAAGCAATTGAATCGGTTCTCAGTTTTGCCGCCATGTATATCCATCTTGCAAAACATTCTCAATTCATTATGGATCTGACAAATAAAAAGATAGAACATATAGAACATCTTGGAGAAGACAAATACAATGAATTAATGCTATGCAAAGGAAATCCATGAACGCCAGCTTTCAAATTACTGAGCGACTTGAAAACAGGATCCTTGAATTATCTGCCACAGAAGGCGGGCCATTCTATCTATATGACACAGAAATAATTCAGCAGAACTGTAGTAGATTTTTGAGTATCCCTTACCCTGCAAAATCGATCCATTTTGCAATGATGTCGAACTCCACCCCACAATTCCTTGAGATTATTAGCGAGGCGGGATTAAATATATTTGTGAACTCAAGAGTGCATTTGGAAATGGCGATGCAGCTGGGTTACCATGGCGAAGAAATTGTTTTTGCTGCATCGGCCATGGATGAGACGACTATGATAGAAGTTAAACAGTCTGGTGCCATCCCTATTCTTGATTCAATTGGACAATTGAATAAATGGTTTGCTCTATATCCTGGTACCGGGGTCGGAATCAGATGTAATATTGGTGAACTGGTAGTCCCTAAGAGAACATTAGCCGGGTACTTTCTTGGAAAAGAAAGTCGACTTGGACTTACACTCGATTCAATAAGTAAGCTGGAAGGAAATCCAAATATTTCCGGACTTCATATTTATGTGGGTACAAATATTACCGATATCAATTACTTAATTGACTGCTACAATCAAGTAACGAAGCTAGTTGGGTTGTTTCCAGGACTCCAATACCTTGATTTCGGTGGTGGTTTTGGCATTGGAGAGAAAACCATAAAAGAGTTCGATATAGAGACCTACGGGCAAAGGGTATCACGTTTAATGAGCCAGGTATCAGAAAAAACAGGCAGAGAAATAAAACTAATACTTGAACCAGGCAGAATAATTGGCGTTAACTCAGGTTACTTTGTGTGCAAGGTTGTAGATATAAAAGACCGTAATAACCAGCAAATGATTGGGGTCAATGCATCTTGTGTACAGTTCCCAAGGCCACTCTTTTATCCGGATGATGCTTTTCACCCGGTTATGATTCTCCACAAAAATGGTTATTCAAATGGCAAATCAGGGATGGCATCCTCCATATATGGCTGCTCAACATATTCACGTGATTTCCTGGCGAGAGATATTGTTCTTCCACAGGCTTCTATAGGAGATATTATTACACTCGGGCATGCTGGTTCATATTGTGCTGCTGCCCATACAGATTTTCTTGGATTCCCAAAAGCCAAGGAGTTTTTCCTATGAAAGCAAAACCAGTAATTACCAGGAAAGATTTTAAAGACTTTTATAGTATCACAAAGAAGATCTATAAAGACAATGTCTTCTATCGTTCAACAGAATATGATATTCTCCGACTGCTCATTGAAGGTCCTTCCGATTTTCATAAACATGCTTCTGTCGATGCATTTATTGTTCAGGAAGGTGAAAGGGTTGTGGGACGTTTTGCCCTGATCCATGATCGGAAACTCCCCGATATTGTTCAAGTCTCTTTTTTTGAAGCACTGCCTCACCTATCTGATTTACCAAGCATGATTGTGGAGAATGCTCGGGGGAAATATCCTAACTGCAAACGAATAGTCTTTGGATTAAATGGTCATTTAAATTATGGAGCGGGTATTCTAATAAATGCATTTGAGAATGCCCCGGTTTTCGGCCTTCCCTACAATCCGGATTATTACCAGGATTACTTCAGGGATTTTACTAAAAGAACCATGGTCTCATACCGGTTTCCAACGGAACCTTTCTTTGAGTATCACGAAAAGATGGGCTATAAACCTGATTTTAAGGGTATCACTGTTCGAAAGATGAACAAGAAGAGATTACGCCATGAAACTGAGATTTATACATATCTGAATAATGTCTGTTTCTCCGGACATCCATTCTGGGCAGACAGGCATGCTGAGGAAGATTTCGAATTATTTCATCCATTTCGTTTCCTTATAAAGGAGGAAAATCTTTTGTTTGCGGAGAAGGATGGTGAACCCATTGGCTTTTTTCTCTGGTATCCGGATTTTAATGAGCTTGTCCATGGAGACCATCACCTCGGATTACCTCATGTACTACGCTTCCATATTGCAAATCCTGTCAAAACATTTCGATTTACCGAGATAGCCGTCCTGCCAGGGCATAAGAACAGACATGCGGTACAGGCATTGATTTTATATGCTGTGCCTTATATTAAGAAGATGGGATTTACTTTCGGTGAAGGCGGCTTTATATTTGAAGAGAATCAGAACAGCATGATAATGACCCGGAGATTTCTTACGAGAGCTACGGGGACAAACATAGAACCTCATCGGCGATACGCTGTTTTTGAAAGTGCATTATGAGTTCAACAAAAAGAAAGCGTCTTAAGATTCTGGTTTGCAAGCCCCGGCTGGCTATCCAGACAATCAAGTTAAACCGTTTTATACGTTGTGAACCTCTTGAATTGGAATATCTGTACACAGTTCTGCAGCATCATGATGTTTATTTACTCGATGGCATAGTAGACCGCCGTAATCCTGTTCGCCTGGCTTCAAAATTAAAATCACAAGTTGTTCTCTTCACCTCATTAATCACTACCGTATCAGATGTTTTATATACAGCCTCACGTCTTAAAAACCTGTCTGATCCACCAAAAATATTTGTCGGAGGGCCTCATGCAGAAGTGGTTCCCGGGGATTTTTTCAGTAAGGACATCGATGGTGTATTCTTTGCCAACCAACTGGAAGGGATCGTGAGTGTACTGGACAGGATAATTCAGGAGGAGCCATATTCTGATGTGCTGGGTGGCGCTTTTCCAATAAATGGGAAATTTGTCCTTAATCCATCCCCACCACTTGATCCTGTCAAATTATCACGGGTCAGGCACTTTCTCCTGGAGCAGACTCCAAATCGCTACAGAATAATCTATTACAAACCCTGTGCTGCAATAAAAACATCATTTGGATGCACTGGCAAATGTACATTTTGTTTCTGTACAGAAATGCATGGAGGGACTTATGGTGCCAGGCCCATCAAAGATGTTGTTGATGAAATAGAAGATATCCATGTCAGAAATATTTTTGTCCTGGATGATGACTTCCTGTACAACCGGAAGCGACTTCTTGATTTCTGTGAGCTTATCAGGAAAAGAAAGCTTGAAAAGGAGTTTATCGTAATTGGTAATGCCGAATTTGTTTCTCGAAATCCAGATGTTATGAAAAGCTTACGTGAGGTAGGGGTAAAAGCCCTGATGGTTGGATTTGAGTTTGTTACAGATACAGAACTTCATGCCATAAACAAAAACGCCTCCCTTCATGATAATAACCGGACCATAGAAATCTGTCGGGATCTGGATATTGATTTATTTGCACTTTTTATTATTGATCCTGCCTGGCACCACGCTGACTTTCGGAAATTAGCAAGATATCTTCGGGATCATTACATTCCCTTTGCTCTTTTTTCTACACTCACAGTTTTTCCGGGTACAAAACTGGCGAGTCTCCATCCGAATCCACCAGGTGTCAAAACCAAAGGATGGCGCTATGATCTCTTGCGCTTGCATCAGAAACCTACCTATATGTCGAGATTTCTGTTTTATCTATGGCTTTTCTACCTTTATATGATACCCGGAAAGCGATTCGCTACACTTCAAAAATACCGGCAGCGTTATGGTGTGTTTGGAATTGTACGCCACTCTTTTACAAGTTTCTACACAGGACTGGAATTTCTTATTAAGCTATTGATTTGGAAATAATAAAAATATTAAAGGCAATTGATCTTCCTGAAACATGGGACAGGCTTGCCATTGAATATTTCCAAACCATAGAATTTCTTGATTATACCGAAAAATACAATCCCTGTAAACAAAGATATTACACGCTTTATGAAGAAGGTATCCTGATAACTGGTTTGATCATGTATACAATAAGACTAGACCTGTTGACATACCTTTCTATCCCAAGTCCTTTCCGGATGAACATAGTTGGAATTCCCTGCTCAGTTTCTTCCGGTGGAATTATTGGCAATATTGCGCATTTAACCGCGTTAATCGAACATATTAAAGGAAAGGAGAAGGGTTTCCTCCTTGTACTGAACTTGAATTCAGAATCAGCCATTGATGGCTTTGTCTGTGGAAGAACACTGCCTACGGTAGTTTTGGAGGGTAGATTTGAATCATGGGAAAGCTACACGAAATCATTAAGAGCAGACTACAGGCGTAGGATCAAACGCCTTTCTCGTCCCTTCTCAGGGATTAAAATGAAGCATGGAGGATGCGCCGGTTTTGATAAACAAACATATGACCAGTACCTCGGAGTTCTTAAACGCAGCAAAGGGAAACTGGAAACACTTTCACTGGAATTCTTCCAAAACCTGCCCTCAAGTTTTTACCTCACAACATATTGCGATCGGGAAAAAGTTATTGGATGGTTCATCTCAACGGTTTTCAGGGATAAACACTATTTTTTCCTGGGTGGTATTGATTATAACCTGAATAAACTACACAACACCTACTTTAATATCCTCTTTGAAAT
Organism: Bacteroidales bacterium; assembly: GCA_030589895.1. Taxonomy (GTDB): domain Bacteria; phylum Bacteroidota; class Bacteroidia; order Bacteroidales; genus JAUUZQ01. The sequence continues at coordinate 3,279 of JAUUZQ010000110.1, read as the reverse complement.
CATTCGAGAAGGTATTAAAAAGAAAACATCCTTAATAGATCTGGGGCAAACAGCTGAGATTCCGAAAATCCGGATGGGTGGAACTATCATTGAAAAATCTATGCTCGGATACCATTCAAACTGGATATTCAGAAAACTCCTTTTGGCAGGGAAGAGCCTGCTTGAATACCCTGCTGTTTTTGAGAAACCTCATGTATTTAAAGAATAGTTATGAGAATTCTTTTTTTACGCCCGAAACCATCCGACAAAACTATCGGTCTTCAGCATGTTATGCTTGTAGAGCCTTTGGAGCTGGAAGTGCTTGCCAGTTTTGTTAGTTCTGTAGATAGCCCGGTAATCATTGATATGATCCTGGAGAAAAAATCAATTGAGCACATTATCAACACGGAAAAACCAGAAATACTTTGCGTAAGCGGCTACATTACCAATGTTCCGGCCATGATCCGGTATTGCCGGGTAGGGAAAAGGATGATTCCTGGTATCATTACTATTGTCGGTGGGGTTCATTGTGAAGTATGTCCGGAAGATTTGAATGATAAGTCCATTGATTACAGGGTCGTACGAAATGCAACAATTGTGTTTCCTCAGTTGCTTGAACACATCAAGGGTAAAAGGGACCTTCCAAAAGGCATTCTCAAACCAGGTGAGTATTGTTCACCTGCTGAACTTCCTCCTTTTAATTTCTATTTTCCTGTTCCTGATCGAAGTCTCACAACCAGGTACAGGAAGAAGTATTTCTATATATTTCACAATAGGATTGCACTGATTAAAACAGCTTTTGGCTGTCCGTATGTATGTAACTTTTGTTTTTGCAGAGAAATCACACAGGGGGCATATTACGAACGAAATCTTGATGAGGTCATTGACGAATTAATTTCTCTTAAGGAAAAGGATATCTATATTGTTGATGATGACTTTCTTACAAGCAGAATCAGGGTGAAGAGATTTATTGAGGCAAGCAGATCAGCAAACCTTGATAAACATTATCTTATCTACGGACGAGCAGATTTTATTGTAAAGAATCCTGATATCATTCGAGATTTTCGTTCCATTGGACTGAGAACGGTAATCGTTGGGTTTGAATCTTTTTCTGATCATGAATTAAGACGCTACGAAAAAAATATAGATGCAAAAACCAACGAAGAAGCTATGGAGGTTCTTAACGTCAACAATATTGATTGTTATGCAACCATTATTCTCCCCCCGGATTGGGGGAAAGAGGAGTTTGCACAATGTAAGGACAAACTCCGGAAACTGGGCATCCATTATGTAAACCTGCAACCTCTTACTCCCTTACCCGGGACGGGATTAGAAGTAACAGATAAATCACTTATTATTCCATATTCTGATTTCAGCAGGTGGGATTTAGCTCATGTTACCATGCGCCCTGAAAAAATGAGTGTGGCCGATTATTATAAAAATATCATAAAGCTCTACAACTCAGTCCTTTTCCAACCAAAATTCTTGATGGACTATATTAAAAAATACAATGTATTCATGCTCTGGAAGATGATAAAAGGAAGCCTCATGGTCTGGAGGCAATATATGGCTAAAATAAAGGAGGCGAAACAGAATGCCTAAGATATTGTTCATACAGCCAACGCAATACGGCGCTGACAACAAATTATGTAAGCAGAAAAGGTTACATCTGCCGGGGCTTGTATTCCCATTGCTTGCAGCCATGACCCCGGATAACTGGGAAGTAGAGGTCAATATTGAAGTTGTTGATGATATTCATTTTGATACAGATGCAGATATCATAGGTATCGGTACAATGGGCTATGCAATATATCGTGGTATTGAAATAGCCAGGGAATTTCGCAAACGGGGAAAGTTGGTTGTCATGGGAGGATATATGGCTTCCATGGTAGTTAATAAAGCCCTGGAATATGTTGATTCGGTTGTGGTTGGTGATGCAGAGAAATCCTATCCTCAATTACTGAAAGATTTCGAGAAGAATAGGAAAATTCGGAAAATTTATGAGATGCCGGTAGAAAATCTGGATGGACTACCAGTTCCCAGATATGAACTCCTGATGGAGAAACCAATTGGCAATATGTTACCCGTGCAGGCTGGGAGAGGTTGCCCCTATGCTTGCAGCTTTTGCTGCATTGCTTCTATATATAAGGGAAGATACCTGTACAGACCTGTAGAGGAAGTTGTCCGGGATATACAGGTTGTCCGGGAAAAAGGATTTAAAAGATTCTATTTACTTGACGATAACATTGTATCAAACCCGAAGTATCTTGAAACGCTATGCAAAGAGATTGAACCATTGAATATGAATTGGGCAAGTCAATGTTCTCTGCACCTCGCAAAAAACATTAAGCTTTTGGAGAAAGTTCGCCGGGCCGGAGGTAATATGATGAGCTTTGGAATTGAGAGCATAACTCAGGAAGGCCTGAATAAACTTGGGAAGTCATGGCTACTAGTAAATGAACATAAAAAGCTGATTGAAACGCTTACCAGATCTGGAATTATGGTAAGCGCAGAAATGATGCTCGGCACTGATAGTGATACTGAAGAGAGTATTCGTGCAACCTACGATTTTATACAGCAAACCAGAATTCCGATTCCCCGTTTTTACATTTTAACTCCACCGCCTGGCTCAGCTCTCTATGATCAATATAAATCAGAAGGCCGTTTATTAACTGAGGAATTGCGAAAATACGATGGTTCGCAGTGCGTTCATATACCAGCGAAAATATCACCTGAAAAACTCACAGAGATGTTCTGGTGGCTATATGGCAAAGTATTTTCCTTGAAAAGCATTGTAAGAAGAACAATTATGAATCCTGCAGCTATAAAGTCACCCTTATTACATTTATTTGCCCTGTATGTAAATCTACATTATCGCAAATATGTCAGGAAACGAGTACCACCAAATATTTTCTAGGATACTCAGTTATTTAAAACTTAACCCAACTTGCTAAACGCACCGCATAAGTTCCTTGTATTGAGCAGGCTGAAAAATTAATGGTACACTACATATTTTTTCCTGTCCGGGACCATGGATCTTGTGTTGGTAGCTTGATAGATAGCTAATACCTCTTTGATGGGTTTGGATGGTTTTCGTACACTCCACTTTTTTGTTTCATTGTTGAATACAACGGATTGTATTGTCTGTGTATTCATGATCCGGACTATATTCCTCCAGTCATAGGTGATCCCGTTCTCTTTGAGCATATACCTGATGGTATTGACCAACTGATATGCTAACATGGCCAGGTATATATGTGACTCTGCTCGTTCGTCTTTCTGGTGGTGAATAGGACGCAG
>JAUUZQ010000171.1 GCA_030589895.1 Bacteroidales bacterium | reverse complement strand
GGCAATTGTTTGTTGAAGGGATTGATTTGTATTGCACCGGGAGCAATGCTAAAATGTTATCTGGCGATTTGGTTACACATCTTTCGGGTAGGTATATTGAGTTTCATATTAACAGCCTGTCATACACTGAATTCATACAAATTCATTCATTGCAAAACAATAACGAAACCTTAAACAAATATATTCGTTATGGTGGACTGCCTTATTTAATTCATTTACCTTTTGATGATGAAATAGTTTACGGATATCTAAAAAGCATTTACAATACAATTATTCTTAAAGATATTGTGTCAAGATATAGTATCAGGGATATTGATTTTTTAGAACGTTTGGTAGAATACTTGTCTGATAATCTTGGGAGTTATGTATCATCAAAAAAAATCAGCGATTTCTTAAAATCTCAAAGAGTAAGTTTATCGGTAAACACGGTTCTGAACTACCTCAAATATCTTACCAACTCTTTTTTCATAAATAAAGTACAGCGCCTCGATATTATTGGTAAAAAAAGATATGAGATAAATGATAAATACTTTTTTTCGGATTTGGGATTAAAACATTCCATTATTCCATTTACGGGCAGCCACATAGGAAACGTATTCGAGAATTTAGTGTATAATCAATTAATTTACGAGGACTATAAGGTCTATATTGGAAAACATCAGACAAGAGAAATTGATTTTGTGGCTCAAAAAGGAAATGAAACAAAATACATACAGGTTGCTTATCAACTGCCTGACCAAAAAGTAAGAGAAAGAGAGTTTGGGAACCTCCTCAAAATTGATGACAATTATGAGAAAATAGTGGTTTCAGCTGATGAATTTACAGAGGATTATAAAGGAATCAAACACATACACATCAGGCAGTTCCTTGCGAATGAAGATTGATTCGCTATTGCTGGTGTCAGATTTTGGTGTCGGAAAATGCAGAAAATGTGGCTAAATGTAAGATGAAACCTCAGATAAGAAAGAAACTAAACTCTTCTGAAATATTGTCCGGTTGGTTCATTTAGAATTGCTGCTTTTCTGGTAGTGGACGGCCATGAAAATTTACAGCATTCTATTTTTTCCCATTCTCACCGGAATTACCTTTACCAGGATTTTTATCGTTTTTATTATCGTTCTCAGGCTCGCACGGACTCTTGGGACGATTGTTACCGTTTCCTGTTACAGGGGCCTTGTTTGAACTTACACACACCGACCAATAGCCCATTGAACCTGTATGATTGTTGCTGACACTCACATTTATACCTCCGGTAAAAAGATAATATTGCCCGGACCTGACAGGGTATGACCTGCCATTCACAGTGACCTCACCCCCACCACCAATGGGCATAAAGTAAAGACTGCTGGCCGAACCGGAATAGCTAAAGCGCGCGTTCCGGAGGTTTTCCCTGGTAAATGTCCCCGAAGGAGTTTGCAAACAGAATTGCCATGTTGAATTCCCTGGATTAATCCTTACTGCACATTCTTCTTCTTCCTCTACCACTACTGTTACTTCTTCCTCCTCTTCTTCTTCAATACTAACTGTTTTAGATTTTGAATCTGTTCCACAAGCATTCTTTACACTTACTACTAAAGTATGTGATCCTGATGCAAACTTAAATTTTGCATTTAGCACACCTGTAGAGGGAATGTACTGGAAGCCATTGTTGGCCCTTCCATCAACTGTTAGCGAGATATCTGCTTTGCTGTCCACACCGGAAATTGATCCTCTGAGTTCATGAGTAGCCCCATAAAAACTTATTTCATAAACACCTAAGCTTAACACTGGCGAAGTACAGGGTTCTGCTTCCACAGGTGGAGTATACGTAATCCTTGTGCTGACATTGTCCTCTCCACACTCGTTTTTGGCATTCAGCGTAATAGTATTCACGCCACTGACAAGTGGTATTGAGCTGCTTAGCATATTGTTGCTATACCTGAAAGAAAGTGTTTGCCGATTTGCCCTCAGCCTCAACTGATTTCTATTTGCAATATTGAGCACCTCAGCCCTAAGCGTATAAGATTGCTGGTTAGTATTGATTTGTCCCTGACCCGGGTTAATCAATCTGATTTCGGGGGGAGGACATTGACTGATGAGTGGTGTATGATTGTCTATGGCCGGTTCAGGAACATCATTAACAGGTGTTGGTACAACGTTAATGGGTGTTGGAACGTCATTAACCGGCGGAAAAATAATTTTAATAGGTTTAACATAGGTAATGATGGCCCTGTCTGATGTAGTGCCGGCTTCATTACTGGCAGTAATTTCAATGGTATTGTCACCTTCAGAAAGAAGGACGGTGGAAGATACCACACCATAGGTATTGAAAGAGAAATTACCGGTACTAACACCGTTCACTTTCAACCTTATATCATTCCGCCTTTGCACATTTTGCACTTCTGCCCTCAGGTTAAAACGGACATTTTCAACAGCAAGCGGCAAATCTGGATTTATAAATCTGACTGTTGGAATCGCTATCGGTTCTATATGTTCTATGGGAGGACTAAGCTGATCTTCTTCATGAGGAGTATACCTGGATACCGGAACAGATTTTTCTTCCTCAGGAAGTTCATCAAGTGTTATACTCACCTTGGCTTCTGCGACTGATGTCTGGTTTCTGGCCTTTATCCTGAAACTGTTCTCTCCCTCACGCAGACTAACATTCGCTGCAAAGATTTTTGTGGACGCATTGAAAGTGAAATTATAGTTTGGAAATCCATTGTGAAAGAAACTTATGTCATCATGTCCACTCACATTAGATACTGTAGCTTTTATGGTTTGGGAAAAGGAAACAGTGTGGTATGAATCATCTGATGGCCTTATAATGGTCACTAACGGCCCCGGTAAAGAACCCGGCACAACAGTATTGAGATTTGGATTGGGGGTATAATTACTTGTTGTACTGTTATAGGAAGAACCTCCCTTGAGATTCCACTTTAGCCCCAGGCTTACATAGTTATTTCGGTCCATTGCAGACCCGGTAACGATACTGTTGTCTAGATTGATGCCAGTCAGACTATTTTGTTCAGTAAGGTAAAAGTTGGTTTTGAATTCAATGCCAACAGACATTGACCTGGAAAACTGATAGCCGATAAAAAAACCTGCCGTTGGCAGCAAGGATGCCTTGCTGGACAGTTGTGTTTCAAAATCCCCGTCGCTGAGCAAAAGAAGATCGTCATAAACCAATGAACGGTCACGGTTAGGATCAACGCTGCTATAATTGTACAAAATGGAGTTCGCGTCATACAGATCGGTAAAAGTGTGTCCGTAAGTGATACCAGCACCAACGAAGCCACTAAGTACGATCCTGGTTCGCTCCCTCAAGCGGTTGAGGGTAAGACCCAGCTCCAGGTCGTAATTAGTAAAACTATAATGGATGTTGCTAAAAGTGTTATCGGGATTGATCCTGTGGTCGTATGCCTTGTTCTCGCCAGCCAGAAAACGAAATTTCCAGTCCACACTAAAAAAAGCATTTTCCTTTTTATAGAGTTGACTCCCGAGTACAAGGTCGAACCCAAGTCCACTTGAATTGGCAATATCTGATTTCTGGGAAGCAGCTCCCACACCCAAACCGATGGTCATACCTCCACCGGTAGTAAAGTTCGCCTTTTGGGCCTTGCTATTGTTAAAGACAAGCATTGAAATAAGTAACAAGCCGAGAATACGTGGTAGAGCTTTCATTATTGTTGTCTTTAAAGGTTCTATTGAAAAAGTACAGCTATGAATTTGTTTATGGATGGGAAGTTATAAAAAAATAAGTTTAATCTTAAATTCGACAAGCCTCTCAATATTACATTTTAGAAATATGGAATTCTCGGGTTCCGAGACAGCCTTCTCCATCAGGTGCGCGACAAATAGCAGATAATATGGAGTCATCTGGGATATTTATTCTTGAGTAACATTGAAATACCGTATCTTTAAAGAAAAGCGAAAATATGTCTAAGAAAGAATTTGATGCCATTGTCATTGGATCCGGTATTGGCGGCCTGTCTTGTGCTGCATCACTGGCCATGTGTAATTATAAAGTTCTGGTACTGGAAAAGAATCCTTTCTTTGGCGGGTCTATGGCGTCTTATACCGATCCTGAGAACAACAAGTGGAGCTGGTCCCCGGGAATACAATGGGTATGTGATTATTCAAATAGCAGCGTTGATCATAAGCTGCTTACAGCAATTACTGGCGGAAAAGCAAGCTTCTCTCCCCTGGATGATGAATGCCAGATCAAATATTTCCCTGAGCTGGACTATCAATTTACCTTTGTAAATGATAAGAGCGATTTACTGATTAAACTGAAGTCTGAGTTCCCCGATGAGAGTCAGAAATTAGATGAGTATTTCAAAATCCTGCAGATTTTGGAGAAGAAATCAGCAATGTTTTCCCTTCCAAAACAATTTCCTCCTAACATAGCCCGTATCATGTTCTGGTTTTCGAAAACCTTTAAGATGCTTCCTCATATGGATAAATCTGTTACAGAGGTTCTGGATGGTGTCCTGAAGATAGAGAATCAAAAACTGAGAGCCATCCTGCTCTCCTTCTCACACTATTTTGGAATCCCTCTCGATGAGACACCTTTCCCCTTTTATGCCTATGCTCAGAACATGCAATTCAACGGGATGTATTACCCGGATGGGGGAGGCGAAGCATTGATATCTGCTCTGTTAACCACCGTGAAATCAGCTGGAGGAGATGCCCGGAAGGCTTCCGGAGTGAATCGGATTATTTTTGAAAACAGAAAGGCCATTGGAGTGGAAACCGAAGATGGAAGTAGAATTCTGGCAGATAAGCTGATTAGTTCCATTGGTATTAAGGAAACCCTCTCCAGTCTTGTTCCCGGTACGGAACAGCCCTCCCGACTGTTACAGGCTCTGGAAAAGCATAACCCGGTTCCTTCATTACTGGAACTGCTGCTTGGCTTTGAAGGGGATCTTTCAACTTTTGGCATAAACAGAACCGCCTACAAAACCATTATTGGAGATCCCTCCACTATGTCGCGTAATCCCACAGAAAAAGGATGGGTTTGTGATGATTTGACCATATCTTTCCCATCGCTTCTGAATAATGAATACCAGAATCCGGAGTATCAGACTGCCGAGATGCATCACGAAACCAGATACGAATACTTTGCAAAATTCGAAGGGAAGAAGGATAGCGATGCGTATAAACAGCTCTGTGAAGGGATCACTAAGCACTTTCTCGATCATCTGGATGAAAAATTTCCGGGAATAAAGGCCCATGTCGCCTACACCAAACTCATTACTCCACTGGATGTGAAGAACTTTACACATCATGATCAGGGATCCATGTTTGGGCTGGATATTCAGAAAGCATTCAATCCAGAATTATCGCCCCGCTCAGGCATGAAAAACCTTTATTTTACCGGAGAAGACCTTTTTTCACATGGATTAACACCCCTTAACGGCGTGATTACTGCAAGTGTGGTTACGGGAAAAAACCTAATTCACAGGTTCAAAAAAGCGTCTAAAACGCTTAACTCCTAAGCAAAGAAAGACTTTAATCCGGCCTAAAATAAATCCCAATTGTGATTAAAATCAAATACTCCCAAACACATTTAGCTTCAAAGTTAAAAGATTTTCATTAAGATTATCTGTTGTCGTTTTTTGTCCAGCTGTATAGAGGGCAAATACATTATAACAACAATACCCTCCAAACCTCTATTTTTTCATTATTTCCCGGAGCTTGTGCTACCAAGAGAAGAGGCTGACTCCTGGGAGTCAGCCTCTATTCATTCAAAGGTATCCGGCTCTGGCTTATTGAACAATAAACTGATCAATTGCAATGGATTGTCCCTTGATCATCTTGACAAAGTACATTCCACTTTCATTGAATACCGCCGTTTCTATTTCTATGAGATTCCGTCCATCCACATTTTCCTTGAGGATTGTAACTCCAAGGATGTTATAGATCTCGAAGGATTCAATACCTGAATCCCCGATCTCAATGAACAGCTTCCCTCCTGAAACAGGATTCGGATAGACCTGAATCAAATCCATCATGCTGTGCTCAATACCAACAAGAACCGTTATATCAACAGTATAGGTATTTGTTGAACCATCCTCAGCTGTTACTACCACACTGGCCGTTGCGCTTCCAGAGGAAACATCAATGGCACCATCACCGCTGATTG
>JAUUZQ010000064.1 GCA_030589895.1 Bacteroidales bacterium | reverse complement strand
TTTTGACCCTCCCGGAATGTCAAACAGCATTTGCTCTCCTTCCGCTAATGTGGCATAGGGCACACCAGCAACCGGCGTACCATCCGGATTGCTAATATATATATCAGTATTGTCTTCAATAGCAATAAGATAAGCTGTATTAGCTGACTTGGTTTCCGGAATAATATAATTGTCACCAACAATATCCGTCGGAATCATCTGATCGCCTATAAGATCCTCAGATTGAGGACCTGTTCGGATTGCATCATCTTTTAAAGTAACAGCAACAGGGCCTCCAATAGATTCAATCTTTGTCGAAAAGAGTCTGTCAGCAGGCATGGCGCTATAGCCAACTGGAAAAAGTGAGAATGTTTGTCCCTGGTTTAAAACAACATTGAATGGGACGCCTCCAAAGATAGTCGTAACCCCTGATCCATAACTTGCATTGGTCCCAACCGGCAGTGTAATCGTTACCAGGGTTCCATCAACAGTTGCAACAATATCTATAGCTGAATAAGCTATTGGATTTTGAAACTTGGTCGGATATCTGTTCTGAAAAGGAGTATAAAAAAGGGTTCCTAATGCATTCTGACCTTTAAGCGTCCATAAATCAGAACCAAATTCATAGTCTATTTCCCAATATGCTGTGATCATATTTGTTGCAGTAATGTGCAATCCAAAATCATTAACTCCAGATGGATTCAGTGGCTTATTTTCTAATCTGTTGTTGGTTGGATCCGCCTGACTATCAATAAAAGAAGAGAGGTCAAGAGCATAAGATGAATTGCCCGGTATATTGATTACAATATCCTGAAATCCGGAAGGATTTGTCCCTGCATCATATCTGTTTGCAGGCATAGTCACAGTTACTATTGCATCCAGTTCAAGGGTAGCAAGTCTCATAATTCCGGGAGTACCACCTGTTGGAGCTGTACTTGTTGATCTGTATGATAATTCAGGGACTACAAACCAAAAATCTGTATCAATCTGAGAATACGCACGTGAGGAGATTCCAATAAATGACAGAATCATTCCTGCATAAAGCAACGCTTTTAGATATTGTTTAGTATATTTATTGGTCATTCGTAGTAATATAGTTGATCAAACAATAATGTATATACGTAAAACTTGAATGAAAGTTATTTGGTTGCTTTGAAAAAAAATAAATTTTATTTAAAGATAAGGAATAAAGTCATGAAATATAATAAAGTTTTAATTCTCATATTACTGATAATTTCATTTGTCAGTTTAAATGCACAGACCTATCTGACAGAGGGATTTGAAACTGGGGAGATTCCTGACGGATGGACCCAGGATTATGTTTCGGGTATTCAGGATTGGAGATACCGAAATGGTGGACACAGTCCCAATGACGACAACTGGAGCCTTCCTGCTGACCAGGAAGATATTACCAGAAACCCTCCTTCAGCATATGAAGGTACTTATAATGCTATTTTCTTTCAACAGGGTTACGACAATGAGCGGACAAAACTAATCACTGCTCCAATTGATCTTGACGGAGGAGTAAATGTCGAGCTAAGCTTCTATTTATGTCAGATTCCATGGACATTTGGAGGATCTACAGCATGGGATATTCTACGTATTTATTATAAAGCAGATGAGGCTGACCCATGGGTATTATTAGAGGAGTATATCGACCCCATATACGATTGGGAACAGAAAAAACTGCTGCTTCCTGATGCCTCAGCCACGTATTATCTTGCCTTTGAGGGACACAGCAGATGGGGGTACGGAACCTGTGTTGATGATATTTTTATCGAAGAGGTAGGATCTACTCCCATGTTCCTTGCAAATATTGATTTTATTCAACCGTTTACAAATTTTATCCCATCCGGTTCTCAAAATGTCCCTTTGCTTCGTACCGATTTTAGAGTATTGGGAAATACCGGAGCTGTAATGTTGAATGAGATGGAATTCATTTCTCTCAATAGTTCTGATAGTGACATAGTACCCAATAGCCTCAAATTATATGCAACTATCAATAAGACTTTTAACACTGATAATCCCATAGGAAATGCATCTTCATTCTCATCCGGAAAAGTAACATTTACCGGTCTGAATGATTCCATACCACGTGGATCATCCTATATCTGGCTGGTTGGTGATATTGAACAGTCAGCTACACACGAAAATGTTTTGGATATTCTGGTCGCTGCGAACAGTGTTAAGGCTAATGGACAGACTTATCCGGAAACAGACCATGACCCAACAGGAGCCCGGGTAATATATGAAACACGGTACTATGATGGTTTTGAAGGAGCACATAACTGGACACTCACAGGAGAATTTGAAGTAGCTACACCAAACGGAATGGCTGGTGAAACAGGAAACCCTAATCCGGAAAAGGCTTTCAGTGGCTTATATGCGCTGGGAACGGATTTAACAGGACAGGGTGCTTTTGATTATAGCTATGAACCGGGTCTGACTGATGTAACAAGCTATAAAGCTACCTCACCAACAATTGATGTGCTATACTATAAAAACGTTAACTTATTCTATAAGAGATACTTAAATGTTGGCGCCAACGACAAAGCTAAAATTGAGGTCAGCACCGATAACGGGATTTCCTGGAATACTATATGGGACAATCTTGCAACAGTTACCGATTTTGAATGGTCAGAAGAGCTATTGCCAATTCCAGGTACATATGCCAAGACAGCAGAATTTAAATTTCGTTTCATTATAGGCCCCACCAACACCTTGCTAAATTATACAGGTTGGAATTTAGATGATATTTTTATTACTGGAGAATTCATCTCCAAAGATGTAGGAGTATCAGAATGGGTAGCTCCACAAAGCGGTAGTGGTCATACTTCTTCCGACTCAGTCACCTTAAGAATTGTCAACTACGGAGGTGCAGATATCACAGATCCTGTTCCTGTAGCTTTCTCCATAAACGGTGGAGACAACTGGACAGTGGATTATATGTACCAGGATATTCCTGTAGGCGGAGAAGTATTATTTACTTTCCCAAGCACTATCGATTTATCAGAACCCGGACTCTACCCCTCAATTATCGCCAAAACATTTATTCCGGGTGATCAGGATCTTACCAATGATCAGCTTACAACAGAACTCTTTATTATCCCCACACATACCCCACCCCATGAGGAGGATTTTGAAGCAAATAATGGATTTTGGAAGCCAAGCGGTAATTTATGGGAATATGGAGCACCTGCCGGCGAGGTGATTAACAGTGCATCATCAGGATCATATAGCTGGATGACAAGCCTGTACAGTTATTATGGCAATCAACTTCTCGAAGGAAACTATGTATTGTTTGAAGATAATTTTGAATTGGATATGGGTTGGTCTTATACAGGTGAATTCGAACGCGGTCAACCTAATAGCAATTACATACCCTATAACGCGTATTATACAGGACTGTATTGCATTGGTACAGACTTTACAGGAACAGGGGATACTATCTATTTCTATGAGTATGGTATTACTCCTGCAACAGCCTATACAGCTACGTCTCCGGCTATTGATGTTTTAAATTATGTAAACCTTGAAATTAACTTTGCCAGATGGATAACTATTCAGGCCGGTGACTCCGTCAAAATAGAAGTAAGCCCTGATAATGGATCTACCTGGAACACTATCTGGAAAAATGAGGAGGGAGAAATATTCGATATAGACTGGGCATTTTTTGGATATAATATCCCTGACAATCTTAGCAATACTACCAATCTCAAGATTCGTTTTTCACTGTTCTATTCATCAACTTCGGGTGCAGTTGCCGAAGGATTTAACATCGATGATTTCAGTCTCACAGGTGATTTGGTTGTCATTGAACCAGCAATTCTCGATTCTCCAAGTTACGACCTTAGCGGAATAGACAAACCGGTTCTCGATGCTATGATATGGACTGACACTGAAGCAGGAATGGATGGCGTAAGCCTCTATTATTCACTGGATGAGGGGAATAACTGGACCCCAATATCAAACAGCTCAGGATTTGATACATATTGGAACTGGTATACCGGTCATCCCGTAACATCTCTTGGATTAAACGGATGGAGCGGACAGAGTGGAGGATGGATTCATATACGACACTTACTCCCGCCCGGCGTAATAAACCAGGATAATGTGCAGTTCAGGTTTAAATTTTTATCAGATAAAACCAACAATGAATTCGACGGTATAGCCATTGATGACATTAGTATCCTGGAAGCTCCATTTGATATCGGAATTGAGGATATACTCTCTCCTGCTACAACATGTGAATTAAGCCAAAATGAAAAATTCACTGTCAGGTTTAAAAATTATGGAATAAGAACAATGTTACCGGGAGATACTATTGAGATTGGATACTACATTGATAAAGATGGTGTGGTACAATCGGAGCAGGAAATTTACGTGCTAACTCAGTCTTTCTCTGCTGGAGAAACACTTGACCTGAATCTAAATTCGGAGTTTGATTTCAGTGAAAATGGAGATTATTATACTTCAGTATTTACGATAGATACTCACCCATTGTTCTATTACGAATCTTCAAATGACTCGATTAATGAACTTATTCAAGTAAATAAACCAACTCTGGATCTGGGACCTGATATCTCCACTGTCAGTCCTGACACCGTTGTGTTACGGGCTTTTTCAGGTGAAGCAGGCAACACATATCTGTGGCAGGATGGTTCTACGAACGCTACCTTCAATGTGGATATTGAGGGGACATACAATGTGAAAGTTACAAACGGACTAGGCTGTAGTTCCTATGACACAATCCAGGTATTACAATTAGTTGTTGATGTTGGTGTTACCACCTTAACAGGTATTGTATCTGGTTGTGAATCCGGCATTCTGCCCATCCAGATAACTGTTGAAAACCTGGGGACAGATACAATAGAAACTTCAGAAACTATTTTCGTATTTGGAGAGATTGATCAAACACTTGAGTTTTCAGAATCTCTTGTACTTATTCAGAGATTGAAACCTGGTGAGAGTATAAATTATACATTCCCGGGGAATTATGATTTCTCCACTCCAGGTTCTTATCCAATGAAATTATATACCCAACTGACAAATGATGTTACGTTTACAAACGACACGCTATTTTATCTGATGGAGGTATATGGCTATCCAGATATTGATCTGGGAGCGGATACAACTGTTTATGCAGCAGAATATGTACTAAATCCGGGACCTGGTTATTTTGAATATATCTGGCAGGATGAATCCACATTGGAAACCTTTACGATTACCCAGGGAGGAAGTAACACATATAGTGTTTCTGTCAGTGACGAACATCAATGTATCAGTCAGGACGCGGTAGATGTAACATTAAAGGTAGCAGATCTGGAACTTGAAGAAATTCTCTCTCCGGGATCTTCCTGTGAAGTAACTACAACAATTACTGTGTCAGCCAGAATCAGAAATCTGGGAAATGAGGCAATTCCTTCCGGGGAAACTATAAATATGGCTTACACACTTAATGGTGGTCCTGCGGTTGAGGAAGCATTAGTGCTCACTTCAGACCTGCAGCCTTCCACATCTCTGGATTATACATTTACTAATTCGGAAAGTGTTTCAACAAATCAGTGGTATGACTTCATAGTCTATATTGACTTTGCCGAAGACACGAAATCATGGAATGATACACTTTACAAATCTGTAGGAGTATATGAGAGCCCTGATATTGACCTCGGAGACCCCGTTCAGGTAATTTCTGCTCTGGAACACACATTAGATGCCGGAACAGGTTTTGTATCATATGAATGGCAGGATGGAAGTACAAATCAAACCTTTACTATTAGTCAGCCGGGAGTTGGAACATATGGAGTGACTGTAATCGATAATAATGGATGCGAGCATTATGAAGAAGTACAGATTTTAATGGTAGTACCTGATATTGGTGTGCTGGATATAGTATATCCTGTTACTGCATGCGAATTAAATTCAGCTGAGAATTTAATAGTTGCGGTTAAGAATTTCGGTCTTGAAACCATTGATCCTTCTGCAAATATTTCAGTTGCATATTCAATAAATGGCGCAGATGCCATTGTTGAAAAGCTTATTCTTGGTACAGGATTTGAAGGCGAATCGGTCATCTATCATACATTTTTAACAGATGAAGATTTTAGTACACCAGACAGATATGAAATAGTGGCATACACTGAATTTAGTTCAGACCTGATTCCAACTAATGATATTATTATTGAGATTGTAGACGTTTTGGGAAGTCCCGTGGTTGATATAGGTAATGGAAGGGACACTGTCGCAACTAATACACCAATGACACTGTCTGTTGAGACAGGCTATCTTTTATATGAGTGGCAGGATGGCAGTTCGAATCCTGATTACGAAATTCCAGATCCTTCGGCAGGTCTGTATACAGTTAAAGTAACTGCAGGAAACGGATGTATCACAGTGGATAGTGTTTTTGTTATCTATGATATCCCGGATTTAGCTGTTATAAACATTGTTTCTCCTGTCACTTCATGTGAAATTGGTACAAATGGTATCGTTTCCATGGAGATCGTTAATGAAGGTTACTTCAGAATATCTGAAACAGACGATTTAACAGTGACCTACTCAATTGATGGTGGATCTTCTGAAATCGAAGTAATGAATTTAAGTAATGATTTACTTCCGGGAGACACTACAATATTGACCTTTTCCAAAGGATATGATTTCTCCGCTGTTGGAGATTATAATGTATCTGTGACTTTAATTTACACAGCTGACACTGATTTTTCTGACAATCTTCTTAGCGGCACAATAACTGTATTAGGAAATCCTTCTATAACACTTGAAGGTGGTGTTGATCTAATAAAAACCGAATTACCTTATATAATAGATGCCGGAGTTGGTTATTCTTCTTATCTGTGGCAGGATAATTCAGGAGGTACAACTTTTGAAGTCAACGAGTATGGATGGTATTGGGTAATTGTAAGCGATGCCAATGGCTGTACAGGAATTGATTCAGTATATATAGATTTTCCTATTTCAACTGAAGAGATCGCCATTAAAGATGGAGAGATAACAATCTTCCCTAACCCTGTAAAAGATTTTCTACATGTGATTCTTGAAACGGATGGAGATCTGGAGATTACATTTGAAATCTATAATATGCTGAATGCAATAGTATACAAGGAGTATGTAAGCCATTCAATTTATTCTGACAATAAGATTGATGTGCAGAGATTCACTCCAGGCACCTATTATCTGCACATTTCCACTGATGAGGCCCACTATGTCTGTCTTATTATAGTGCTTTAGGGTGAGCAGTAAATAAAGAAGCAAGCCCAATCAATTGAGCTTGCTTCTTTATTTGTTTTCAGTCAAATTTTTTATCTCTCCTTGCTGAATTTATTTTCTTTTACTTTTCTATACTCGGAGGACTCTTTCTGAGATACCAACTCTTTAGCATATGCTTTCTTCCCTATCCGTGTCATTGTAACTTTCTTCCCTGATTCATAGTAATCCACATAGGCTATAAAGTCATGGATATATCCCGATTCCAGAACCTGTGTCTCAATCCAATCTACACTTTCACCTGCCAATGTGTAATTATCATGATCCTGTTCCCAGACATCAACGTAATATCGCTGAGCTTCCATACCTTCAAACACACATTTACCAAGCGCTGAAGTAAAAACTTCATATGATCCATTTGTTTCATTTTCCCAGTCGGTGATCGTCGGAAAGAGCAGAACTGATGCTCCTTCAACATAATATTCATCTTCATATTCCAACACGGTAATTCTCACGGTAGAGTTAATACCCTCATAAACTTCAATTGTCCTTGAATAAGAATCTACTTCGTCACCTAAACCATAAGCATTCAATGTAATCGTATAAGTACCTGGAGCATCATAACTATATGATGGTGACACTATAGTAGAAGTATATTCATCACCGAACTCCCACATAACACTCGCTGCATCTGTAGATATATTGTTAAATGTAATCTGCTCACCTATAAAAACAACATCTGTTTCAAGAGCCTTTGATCCGTTGTCATCGGGTACGTCCGTGCTAATATAGAAATCAGCATAAGGATATGAAGCGCTAACCGTAACAGTTGCATAAGCGACATCAAATCCTGATCTTTTTCCATATGCCTTTAGGGTAACATTATATTTACCTGCAGTTGCGAAAGCATGAACCGGACTATAGGCAGTTGAGCCCATGCCATCATCAAATTCCCATTGAAATGACTCCGAATCATAAGAAAAATTCTCAAAATAAACATCCTCACCCGCTATTGGTTCTGCTGGTGAAAATATGAAATCCGCTACCGGATTCTTATAACAGCTTGTCATTATTAATGCAATGGCTGTAATTAGTATTATTAATTGTTTCATGGCAAAAAAGTTTAGTTATTACGCAATTGCAGGATCTTCCCCCGCCCATATACTAGTCTCAACCAGTAAACTCCAAATTGTGTGCCAAAATAAAATCCTCATTGGAAATTATGAGGGATTTTCCTTCCTTTATGATGTCTAAACTGAGAGATTTCTGATTTAAATAATTTATCAGGCTAATCTAATAAAATAATCTATATGAAATTCAAACTCTGTCTTATCCTTCTGCTAACTTCTGTTATTTCTACCCAGGCGCAAACTTCAGTCAAAAAAATCACACTGGAAGATATATATAAACAGTATACTTTTTCAGCTAAGCGAATAAGCGGTATCAATTCAATGAATGATGGCAAGTATTATACTGTCAATAACATGGGAAGAAGTATTGAGAAGCACAGATATAAAGATGGAGAGAAGGTTTCCACAGTATTTAATGTGGAGGATGCAGATGGCATCACCTCATTTAGTATGTATGAATTTAACCTGGATGAAACTAAGATTCTGTTAACAACCCAAGTGGAGAGAATTTACCGTCACTCATTTTCGGCCGAATATTTTGTATACGATATTTCAGACAAATCACTTCTCTCGCTTTCATCAAATGGAAAACAACAACTGGCTGCATTTTCTCCTGAAAGTGACCAAATTGTTTTTGTTAGAGAGAATAACATTTTTGTAAAAGATATTCTTACCGGATTGGAAACTCAGATTACATTTGATGGTGAAAAGAATATGATCATTAATGGCGCTCCAGACTGGGTTTATGAAGAGGAATTTGCTTTTTCTGATGGCTTTCACTGGTCGCCTGATGGAAAGAAAATTGTTTACTATAAATTCGATGAATCTGAGGTGCAGGAATTCAGTATGACCATGTTCGGAGATCTGTACCCCGAATCTTATCGCTTTAAATATCCAAAGGCAGGAGAGAGAAACTCAACTGTCACAATTCATGTGTACGACATGAGTAGTAAACAGACTATAAAAATTGACACCTATGCTAATAATGAAAGTTACATACCCAGAATTAAGTGGACAAGGGATCCTGATATAGTAAGTATTACCTGGTTGAACAGACTTCAAAACCACGTTGAAATTATCCATTCCAATGCCACTACCGGGAAATCTGAAGTGGTTTACGAAGAGGACAATGAAAGATATATCTCCGAAGCTACTGACGACATGATTACCTATCTCCCTGATAATAAATCATTTCTGCTTATCAGTGAATTGAGTGGCTATTTTCATTTCTATATCTACAATTTCAAATCAAAAGAGCTAAAGAAGCTTACTAAGGGAGATTGGGATATACATTCATTGCTCGGGATTGATATGAAAAGGGAAGAACTCTATTATACATCTTATGAGGAATCTGCTACCGAATTACATGTATATTCTGTGAAGATGGATGGATCAAAAAAACAAAAGATTAGCCATAAACCCGGTTCAAGCAGTGCAAATTTCAGCAATAGTTTCGACTATTATATTTTAAGCCATTCTGATGCAAACAGTCCGGCCACCTACATTCTCTACAACAGAAAAGGCAAGCTGATCCGGGTTCTTGAAACAAATAAGGAATTAAAAAAGAAAATAGAAGAGTATGGCTTTGGGAAGATTGAATTTATGAAGGTTCCTACGGCCAGCGGACAATTGCTGAACAGCTATATGATTAAACCGCGGAATTTTGATCCCGGTAAAAAATACCCTCTGTTTGTATTCGTCTATGGAGGTCCGGAATCACAAAATGTGATTGATGCCTGGAACAGAAGATGGCCATGGTTTCAGCTTCTGGTTCAGGAAGGATATATTGTGGCCTGTGTTGACAATAGAGGAACAAACGGACGGGGTGAAGAATTCCGAAAATCAACCTATATGGAGCTTGGTAAACTGGAGACTATCGATCAAATTGAATCAGCGACATACCTGGGTGAGCTTCCCTATATTGATGTGACACGAATGGGAATTTTCGGATGGAGCTATGGTGGATATATGTCTGGCTTATGTCTTACAAAAGGGAATGGACTGTTCAAAATGGGAATTGCTGTTGCTCCGGTTACAAACTGGAGGTATTACGATACAGTGTATACAGAAAGATTTATGCGTACTCCACAGGAGAATCCAAATGGTTATGATGACAATTCACCCATCAATTTTGCAGATCAGATGGAAGGAAAATTTCTGCTGATTCATGGAATGGGAGATGACAATGTCCATTTTCAGAATTCAGTAGATTTTGTAAGCGCACTTGTCGAGGCAGGAAAGGACTTTGAAACACAATTCTACCCAAACAAAACCCATAGCCTGCGAGGTGGGAATACTACATTTCATGTGTATAAAAGGATGACTGATTTTATTTTGGAGAATTTGTAAGGGGGGGAGGGTGCAATGCGACAATGCGACAATGCGATAATGTGATAATGCGATAATGTGATAATGCGATAATGTGATAATGTGATAATGCGAAACAATATATCTCACCTACCCACCACCCTCAAAGAGG
Organism: Bacteroidales bacterium; assembly: GCA_030589895.1. GTDB lineage: Bacteria > Bacteroidota > Bacteroidia > Bacteroidales > JAUUZQ01. The sequence goes on along the minus strand of JAUUZQ010000064.1, from coordinate 8,202 downwards.
TGCGTGCCCGTGAATGGGATCAGCTGGATATAATTCTGTTTACCGGTGATGCCTATGTGGATCATCCCTCATTTGGAATACCGGTGATCGGACGAATCCTTGAAAATGCGGGCTATCGTGTAGCCATTGTACCGCAGCCTAACTGGAAGGATGATCTGCGTGACTTTAAAAAACTAGGGAAACCAAGACTGTTCTTTGGTGTATCAGCCGGGGCGATGGACTCTATGGTCAATCATTATACAGCACGCTTAAGAATTCGTTCAAACGACGCCTATACCCCTGGAAATCAGGCTGGATTCAGACCAGATTACCCTACAAAAGTATATAGCAACGCACTGAAGCAACACTTCCCTGATACCCCATTGATTATTGGCGGAATAGAGGCTTCAATGAGAAGACTTACACATTTTGATTATTGGCAAAATGAGTTGAAGAAAAGTATTCTGCTTGAATCAGGAGCAGATATGCTGGTGTATGGGATGGGTGAAAAAGCAATTCTTCAGCTGGCTAAACTACTCGATAAAGGAGTACCCATTGAGAATTTAAGCGAGATTCCGCAAACTGTCATAATGCGATCTGCCGAAACCGCAAAAGATATCCTAAAGGAGAAAAAAACGATTGTACTGCATTCTCATGAATCATGTCTGACTGATAAAAAGAAATTTGCGCAAAATTTCGCGCTTATCGAGGTAGAATCAAACCGCATGGTACCTGACACCATTACACAGATATGTGGTGACCAGACTATAATTGTTCACCCGCCCTATCCGCTTCTTTCAGAATCTGAGCTGGATAATATTTATAGCCTCCCTTATACACGACTGCCGCATCCAAAATATATAAAACGAGGTCCAATTCCGGCATATGAAATGATAAAAGACTCTGTAAATACACACCGTGGATGTTTTGGTGGTTGCAGTTTCTGTACCATTTCAGCTCATCAGGGAAAATTTGTACAGAGTCGAAGTGAGAAATCTATATTGAATGAATTGGCCTTTATTGGTTCAATGGAAAGTTTCAAGGGACATATCTCAGACCTTGGAGGTCCATCGGCAAATATGTATGGAATGAAAGGCAAAATTGAAGAGATCTGTCTGAAATGTAAAAGATACTCTTGTCTTCATCCCAGGATTTGTAATAACCTTGATACTGATCATCAACGAATGATCGATCTGTACAGAAAGGCATCAAAAGTGGATGGTATTAAGAAGGTAACCATTGGAAGTGGGATACGTTATGACTTTCTGGAACAGGACAATAACACAAATCATTTCAAAGAATATTTCAGGGAATTAGTGAAGAATCATGTATCAGGAAGACTAAAAGTTGCTCCTGAACATTCTTCGCCTGAAGTTCTCAAAATCATGCGAAAACCCGATATGGATCTTTTCAAAGAGCTATATAAAGAGTTCAAAAAAATCAACCGGGCGGAGCATATGAACCAACAACTCATTCCATACTTCATCTCCAGTCACCCGGCTTGCAAACCCGAAGACATGGCTGAACTGGCGCTTGTAACCAAAGAAATGGGATACCGGCTTGAGCAGACACAGGACTTCACCCCTACTCCTATGACTTTAGCCACGGTAATGTTTTATACAGGTCTGGATCCCTACACCCTGAAACCCGTGATCACTGCAAAAACCGACAAAGAGAAATCAAAACAAACCATGTTCTTCTTCTGGTACAAGAAAGAATATCAACAGCAGATCAGGCAGGAATTGAGTAGAATGGGGAGAGGGGATTTGATTCCAAAGCTCCTGAAGTAAGAGGCGTCAAACTTTGAACTCCGAACACCTAGCTTTTCCCATACTTTTACTAACTTTGCGTGGTTTTTTAACGATTTTATATTAAATAATGATCAATATAACTTTTCCGGATCAATCGGTTCGGCAATTCGAGGCAGGTGTAACAGGTTTGGAAATAGCCAAAAGTCTTAGCAATAGTCTGGCACGGGAAGTGCTGGCAATTACAGTTGATGAAGAGATCTGGGATCTGACCAGAAAAATCAATAGTGATGTCAGCATTAAACTTCATAAATGGAATGATGAAGAGGGAAAACATGCGTTCTGGCACTCCTCTGCTCACCTAATGGCTGAAGCAATTGAAGTCTTGTTTCCAGGTACTAAATTTGGAATAGGACCTGCCATTGAAAATGGTTTTTACTATGATGTTGATCCCGGAGAAGATGTAGTATTAAAGGACAGCGATCTGGTAAACATTGAGAAAAAGATGAAGGAGCTTGTTGCTCAAAAACTCACATATGAAAGGGAGGAGATAAGCAAACAAGCAGCGCTTGATCTATTCAATAAAAAAGGTGATGAATATAAGACTGAGCTAATTACTGATCTTGAAGATGGTACAATATCACTTTATAAGCAGGGTGGATTCACTGATCTGTGCCGTGGTCCTCATCTTCCTGATACAAGTCCGATTAAAGCAATAAAGTTACTAAGTATCGCAGGTGCATATTGGCGTGGCGATGAAAAACGGAGACAGCTCACAAGGATCTATGGAATCACTTTCCCAAAACAGAAGATGCTTGAAGAAAATCTTGTATTACTTGAGCAGGCCAAGAAAAGAGACCACCGCAAAATAGGTAAAGAACTTGAATTGTTTACATTCTCCCAGCGGGTTGGAATGGGATTGCCACTCTGGTTGCCTAAAGGGGCTCAACTTCGCGAACGACTGGAGAACTTTTTGAAGCAGGTGCAACGCAAACATGGTTATGAGCCTGTTATTACTCCACATATCGGTCAGAAAGAACTCTATGTGACTTCAGGTCATTATGAAAAATATGGAAATGATAGCTTTCAACCAATACAGACACCACAAGAGGGAGAGGAGTTTCTTTTAAAACCGATGAATTGTCCTCACCATTGTGAAATCTATAAATTCAAACCCAGGTCCTATCGTGATTTACCAGTACGATATGCAGAATTCGGAACTGTATACAGATATGAACAGAGTGGCGAACTTCATGGTCTCACCAGGGTACGTGGATTTACACAGGATGATGCTCATATTTTCTGTCGTCCGGATCAACTGAAAGAAGAATTCAAAAAAGTGATTGACATTGTTCATTACATTTTCAAAGCCCTTGATTTTAACGATTATGTTACACAAATATCGCTGAGGGATAAAGAAGACCATTCAAAATATATTGGTTCTGAAGAGAATTGGGAAAAAGCAGAACAAGCCATCATTGAGGCTGCTGAAGAAAAAGGCTTAGAAACTAAGATTGAATATAATGAAGCAGCATTCTACGGACCAAAGCTTGACTTCATGGTGCGGGATGCACTGGGCAGAAAATGGCAGCTTGGTACCATTCAGGTTGATTACAATCTTCCGGAAAGATTTGAGTTGGAGTATGTAGGAGCTGATAATCAAAAGCATAGGCCGATAATGATACACCGTGCACCTTTTGGTAGTATGGAGCGTTTTGTTGCAGTATTAATAGAACATACAGCGGGTAAATTTCCATTATGGCTGACACCTGATCAGGTGGTGATTTTACCGATTAGCGAAAAGTATCATGATTATGCAGAAAAAGTTTCAAATTACCTAAATAATTGCGATATTCGCACCCTGATTGACGAGAGGAGTGAAAAGATAGGTAAAAAGATAAGGGATAACGAGTTAAAGCGAATTCCATATCTGCTTATTGTAGGAGAAAAAGAGACTGATAGTGAAACAGTTGCCGTTAGGAGACAGGGTGAAGGAGATAAAGGGATTATGAAACTGGAAGAATTCGCCGTTTTTCTCAATAAAGAAGTTGAAAATCAGCTCGCATCAATAGATGCTGAAGTATAACTAAAAATAGGAGGATCAAGCTATAGCAAAGCAAAATTTTAGACCTAGGGGAAGATACATTCCCAGAAGAGAGCAACAAGCTTTACACAGTGTAAATGAACGAATTCGTTCATCTTCAGTACGTGTTGTTGGAGATAACCTGGAAAACCCCGGTATATTTTCAATTACAGAAGCCCTTAAAATGGCTGATGATTTGGATCTCGATCTGGTTGAAATTTCACCAAACGCTGATCCGCCCGTCTGTAAACTCGTTGATTATCAGAAGTTTCTTTACCAACAGAAGAAGAAACAGAAAGAGATGAAAGCGAAAACGACAAAAGTAATTTTAAAAGAAATTCGCTTTGGTCCCAATACAGATGCACACGACTATGATTTTAAAATGAAGCACGCCCAAAAATTTATCGGGGAAGGTGCCAAAGTAAAAGCATTCGTCTTCTTTAAGGGAAGATCGATATTATTTAAAGAAAAAGGGGAGATTTTGTTACTCAAACTGGCCCAGGATTTAGAAGAGATTGCCAAAGTAGAGCAATTACCAAGGCTGGAAGGGAAACGAATGACAATGTTTTTAGCCCCAAAAACGAAGACAAAGAGTTAATTTTTTTGAACAGGTAAAATTTGGAAAATGCCAAAAATGAAAACAAACCCGGGAGCAAAGAAGAGGTTTTCGCTCACCGGTACAGGTAAAATTAAGAGGAAACATGCTTACAAAAGTCATATTTTGACTAAGAAATCAAAGAAGCGTAAAAGGAATTTAACCTACACAGGTGAAGTTCATGCCGCTGACATGAAGAATATTAAGCAGCTCCTAGCAATGAAGTAATCATTTAGATTACAGGTAATTAGTAAATAACCAGGATTTCCAGCCTTAAAGTCTCACCATTGTAGTGAGCGCTGACATCCAAAAAACAAAGAAAAAATGCCAAGAGCAGTCAATGCTGTAGCAGCAAGACAAAAAAGAAAAAAGGTTCTGAAGAGAACCAGAGGTTACTGGGGAAGAAGAAGTAATGTATGGACCGTAGCAAAGAATGCATACGAAAAAGGTCTCTCCTACGCATACCGTGACCGTCGTAAGAAAAAATCTGAATTCCGTGCTTTATGGATTCAGCGTATCAATGCAGCAGCCCGTGAACACGGAATGTCTTACTCCGTTTTTATGGGTAAACTCAAAAAAAATGGAATTGAGATTAACAGAAAGGTACTTGCCGATCTGGCCATGAACAATCCTGAGGCTTTTGCAGTCATTGTAAATAAAGTAAAATAAGACTTTATTATATATTATTTGAGAAGGCTGTCTGAAAAGACGGCCTTTTTTTTGTTCCAATAAGATGCCAGTCCCGGACGAAGCTAAAATATACGAATCACTATATATTATTCAATACTATTTCTGTAAGGATTGTCTGCTTTTCCGACTTAATATACAGGGAACATATATTCCTGATAATAACGTATTTTTATTGTAATAAATAAGAGACACTCATGAATAAAATTGAAATTTGTAAACTTTCAGACTTAGAAGATCGTCAACCAAAGCATGCATTAATTGAGAATCTTGACCTTGTAATTATTCGCTACGATGATAAGATCTCTGTGCTTTACGGACGCTGTCTGCATCGCGGAGCACTAATGGCTGACGGACATATCGAAGGAGATAACATTATATGCGGAGTCCATGGCTGGGATTACAGATACGATACCGGAGTTTCAGAATACAACAACAAGGAGGTGCTACATAAATTTTCAGCTATAATAGAAAATAACATTGTTTATACAGATTTAGAAGAAATTCAGTCATTTACCACTAAAAATCCACAGCCTTTTAACAGAGATGAATACCTGGGACAATTTGCTGATACACACCCGGAAGAGACAGAACCTTTCACAGGATATATTGCAGAACTTGCCAAAAATGGATTAAAAAACATCGGGCATCATGGGTTTACAGAAGCAATGGGGGTTGACCGAAATACACTTCCAAAATGGGAAGATATCCAATTTCTTCCGGCACAATTAGCCACACGTCCACTGCTTGATAATGCAGAAGTCTCTACAAAAGTAATTATTGGTAAATATGCCAAAAAACCATTGATACTTGATATACCGATCTTTGTTTCAGACATGAGTTTTGGCGCACTCTCGAAAGAATCAAAAATAGCACTTTCGAAGGGAGCTGAAATAGCCGGGACTGGAATTGCCAGCGGTGAGGGTGGAATGCTGCCCGAAGAGCAGGAGAACAATTCCCGGTATTTTTACGAATTGGCTTCAGGTAAATTCGGTTTCTCATGGGATAAGGTTAAAAAAGCACAAGCATTTCACTTTAAAGGTGGACAAGGAGCAAAAACAGGCACAGGCGGGCATCTACCGGGAGATAAAGTAACAAAAGAGATCGCAGAGGTAAGAGGACTCAAAGAGGGTGAATCTGCTATCAGTCCGGCTGCATTTCCTGATTTAATTACGACTCAGGACTTTGCCAATTTTGCACAGCAAGTCAGGGAAAAAACAGGAGGGATACCAGTCGGTTTTAAAATTGCAGCTTCGCATATTGAAAAAGATATTGACTTTGCCCTTGAAGCAAGTGCTGATTATATCATACTTGATGGACGAGGCGGTGGAACAGGTGCAGCACCTTCAATTCTAAGGAATAACATAAATATTCCGACCATTCCTGCGCTGGCCAGGGCAAGAAAACACCTGGATAAAGTCGGAGCAAAAGATGTAACACTGATAATAACCGGCGGCTTGAGAATTGCTGATGATTTTGCCAAAGCCCTAATGCTGGGAGCTGATGCAATAGCCATATCAAATTCTGCCATTCAGGCCATAGGATGCCTGGGAATGAGGGCATGCCACACAAACAATTGTCCGGTTGGAATTGCTACACAAAAAGAGAGCCTGAGACAGCGAATTGTAATTGAAAGCTCAGCAAAACAATTAGGCAGATTCCTGGAAGCCACAAATGAATTGATGCAAGTTGTAGCAAGAGCCTGTGGTCATAATGATTTCAAACAATTTAATCACAGTGATCTGGTCACATTTAGCCACGATATGCATCTGCTTACCGGGATAAATTATTCAGGAGGGAATTAAAGATAGCATTATATCATAATACGCATTGCACAACATACTATCATTTTTTTCTGTTAAATTTGTCCCGCTACAAACAAAGCCTTCTTCAACATGAAAATTGCAATCATTGGATATGGGAAAATGGGACAGGAAATTGTCCGCATTGCCAAAAACAGAGGCCATGATATATCTCTTATCATCGATGTAAACAATGCATCAGATCTAAATGATAAAAATCTTAAAGAAGTTGATGTTGCTATAGAATTTTCATCTCCGGATGCGGCAAAAAATAACATCATCACTTGTCTCAACAACAACACTCCGATAGTTTCAGGAACTACAGGATGGCTTAATAGTTGGGAAGAAGTGTCAAATATCTGCAAGGAAAATAAGGGTGGATTGTTTTACGCTTCCAACTATTCCATTGGTGTAAATATACTTTTTGCAATAAACTCAAAACTGGCTTCTATTATGGATTCATTTCCACAATATCAAGCTAGTATGAAAGAGATTCACCACGTACACAAACTGGATGCCCCCAGCGGAACAGCCATCACATTGGCCGGGCAAATATCAGAGAAATTACGAAGAAATACAGGATGGTCTCTTGAAGCAAGTAAAGAAGGGGAATTATTCATTGATGCACAAAGAGAAGGAGAGGTAAAAGGTTTTCATAGTGTAAGTTACGATTCTAATCTTGATACTATTACTATTTCTCACAATGCAAAATCAAGAGAGGGCTTTGCAACAGGAGCTGTGATGGCTGCTGAATTTATACATGGGAAAAGTGGCGTTTTTGGAATGGAAGAAATGCTCAATTTGTAAAGACATGAGCATATCCCCTAAAAAGATTATCTGGCTCTCTGTATTTATAGTCATTTGGTCCCTGTTGATAATCTGGATCAATGCTTACTGGTTCCTCCTTGTCAATATCATCTTCGTAGATATTATTCTGACCAGATTTATCAATTGGGATTTAAAGAGTTACCGCATCTCCCTTACATTAAAGAACATCATTGAATGGTTAAGCCTTATTCTTGCTGCTGCAATAATCTCCATTGCCATAAAAGTGCTTTTCGTAGAAGCATATAAAATCCCAACTCCTTCTATGGAGAAGAGTCTCCTCGTTGGTGATTACATCTTTGTAAGCAAACTGGCATATGGACCAAAGCTTCCTAATACTCCCTTAAGCATTCCTTTCTTGCCAAACCAGCTTGAAACAGGTAAAAAAACTTATTCTGAAAGGATCCAGATGCCATATAAGAGGTTAAAAGGTCTGTCTGCGGTTAAAAGAAATGATATCATTGTTTTTAGCTTCCCGGAAGG
>JAUUZQ010000021.1 GCA_030589895.1 Bacteroidales bacterium | reverse complement strand
TTAATTAATAATTATTGCCTATAAGGAAACATCTACGCTGAACCAACAAAGGATTAGTTTTGAAAACAATTAAACTTAGCGACCAGGAATTGGTAGCAGCGTTTCTCAATGGTGATGAGTTGAGTATAGAGACATTAATTAACCGACATCGGAGTAAAGTCTACACATATATTTACCTCACAATTAAGAATCACGCACTGGCTGAAGATCTATTTCAGGAAACCTTTATTAAGGTAATTCAATCTTTAAGAGGTGGGAAATACAAAGACAATGGAAGATTTCTTTCATGGGTAATACGTATAGCTCATAACCTGATTATTGATCACTTCAGAAAAGAAAAACAGATGAATTCCGTATCAAATGACGATTCGGAACTTGATCTTTTTAATAATAAAAAACTAGCTGAAGATAATATTGAAGATGTGCTGGTTAGTAATCAAATCAAGGAAGATATAAGAAATCTCATTAATGAGCTCCCCGAAGATCAGCGCGAGGTTGTTCTTATGCGACATTTTGGAGGGCTCAGCTTCAAAGATATTGCAGAGCAAACAGGTGTAAGTATCAATACTGCTCTTGGAAGAATGCGATATGCCCTGATAAATCTGCGTAAAATGATCAAGGAGAAAGACCTGTCCCTGACTGTGATGTAAAATATTTCACCTCTATGCAATAATTAATGGTTTAGCAGCGTTTCTTAAAAGAACACCTAAACCTAAGATTGCCTATGGTAAAAAACTCTACCCTATTTTATCTGGTAGACGATATTAATTTGTCATCAGATATTCTATTTTCAACATCAATTTTCGATAAGCTTTGGGATGAAGAGTTAAATTTATTACTCGACCTCATTGAATACGACCCGGGAACAGAGCTTGTAAAACAGACATTGGAACGGGTGAATGTTGAATAAGAAAAAAAAACCGCTTTAGAAGCGGTTTTTTTTATTGGTTTTTGTTGAAATATACTGCTGAACAAGCCACAATACCTGCCGTTTCTGTTCGAAGTCGGTAATCTCCCAATGAGATCTCTTTAAAATCTAACTTTAAAGCCCTGTCAATTTCCTCTTTGCTGAAATCTCCTTCCGGTCCAATAGCCAATCTGATAGATCCCGACAAGTTCATTTTCCACAGATTTTCCTTTTCCTTTTCAATGCAATGCGCAATCAAATTGGTCTGCGCAGGATCCTGAATTAACCAATCACTAAAAGTCATAGCCTGATTTAATATCGGCTTAAATGCCTTCATGGATTGCTTCATAGCTGATATCACCACCTTTTCAATCCGATCCAACCTGATGTTTTTCCTTTCAGATCTTTCACATATGAGAGGAGTGATTGTACTTATACCAATTTCTGTGGCCTTCTCTAAAAACCATTCAAACCTATCGATGCTTTTGGTTGGAGCTATCCCGATATGCAAGTCATATGAAAGTGGTTTATAAGCCTCCAGTTTCTCTATTATTTTTAGTTTGCACTCCCTGGAATTGGCATCAACTACCACTGCACTATAGAATCCCCCTACTCCATCTACAGCACGTACCTCATCGCCCATTTTTGTACGAAGAACTTTTATACAGTGGTGGGATTCCTGTTCACCAAGGATAAGAATCTCCCGATTCGATTCAGATGTATAGAATATATTCATGTTACAAAATTTGAAATTCCCTGTATTAGAGATTATCATTCAAAAATAGTAATTTCACCATAGATTCGAATACTATGCACAAGATTGGTGTTATTTCAGATACTCATGGATTCCTTGATCCAAAATTATTCAATTTTTTTAAAGATTGTAATGAGATATGGCACGCAGGTGATATAGGAGACCTTAGTGTATCAGACAGTCTTGAAAATTTTAAACCATTGAAAGCAGTTTGTGGAAATATTGATGGTAATGATTTTCGGATCAGGTATCCAATGGAACAAAGAATGCTGGTTCATGGTCTCGATATCTGGATGGTTCACATTGGCGGCTATCCGGGCAATTATTCCAAATCCGTTAAAGAGCGAATGATAAAAGACCCACCAGGACTCTTCATATCCGGGCATTCTCATATCCTGAAGGTTGGCTATGATAAAAAGCTGCAAGTTCTACATATCAATCCTGGAGCAGCAGGAAGGCACGGTTTGCATCTGCTTAGAACCGCGGTCAGATTTGGAATAGAAAATAATAAGGTTGTTGACCTGGAAATCATTGAGTTAGGCGCCAGGTCAATCTACTGATTTTCTTAAAACTCCTCTGCTCCAATTCTTTCTTCAGTATATTCAAACTTGCGGATGAATCGTCCCAATCTTTGTGGTGAGGCCTCAGAGTATATATATGCAGCTTCACCACGTTTTGTTTTCAGCTTGCGTTTCTTTGTCTTAAGATCGATAAGAATATTGTTAAACTCCTGATTGGATGACAATGCCTGTAACACCCCATTACCATAAGCAATGTAATACCATGTTCTGGAATCAGCCTTCAAATATATATCAATAATATCCGCGCCCTTGTCCACTAATTCAATATAGGCATCCACTTTCTTATTGATCTGAATACCTCCAATCATACCAATACCCACCTTCCCATTGTACCTGAAAGAATTTGTCTCCTGATTCCATTTCAGGAATACATCATTAAGTAGAATTGAATAGTCCAACTCTTCAGGAATCTCAGTATATGTACCATATAATCCAAGATCTGTCTCCAGTTTATCTGCGAGCTCCTCTCCCACCATATTCTTCATTGCAAGTGTATAAAATGGAGAAGTCAGATCTACAGGCTCAAGATCAACAATACTATCTATTTCATTTCCAAATATTTGCAAAGCCTCTTCATTAAAGAAGAAATTCAGCCCCATAAGCATATGCATCTCCAGTTCATCCTTCTCAACATGGTGTGTCACATTTCCTGCAGTCTTCATCTTAAAACGCCCAAAACTAAGTTTCATATCAAGCAATCCCTCTCCGTATAAAATACATGAATCTGTTTCCAGGCGCAGGTAGTTACCCTTACTCTTCATGTCATCCAGTTTCGCTTCAGATGCAATTTCATAATATTCATTCTCCTTATCATAGAATAAATACCCTGTGGGTGTTATTACATTCTTATCATATGGACCTTTACGTTTAGAAAGGAATGCAGGGTAAAGATGCGTTGAGTCTTTTGCTATCATTGGACTTGCAGAAATTTTATTTAATGCATAATTCTGCATATTCCTAACTACAGGTATAAGTATACTATCCGGATTGATCCTTGACTCAAATCTCATCCATTGTTTATTTATATCACAAGTATGTGTAAGCCTTACCCCTCCGGAAAAAGTCAATAAAGGATTCTTTGCATTCAATCGAATCTCACCCATATATTCCATATAAGGACTAATCATGAATGATTCATCGACAGCAATATGTCCGGTACCCAGAGTTTCAATCTTCCTGCTAACTTCAATATCATCAAACAAGAAAGGATAAACTGTCCCAAATTCGTCAACATAATCGTACATCCCGGATCCAGTATAGTGTAACCTCGAGTCAATCTCAACATGAGCATCATAGAGATTATGATATCTTGAACTTGTATTTGTCAATATTTTGGCCATATTCAGAGGTGACATGGCTGCCAATTCTTTTATTTCAACATCTCCTCCTGCCGGAAAAACGTAGGAATCACCAACCTCAATATATAGCACTTCCTTAGCCTGTATCAACTTATCCTGATAATTAAACAAGGCTAAAGGAGCGACAAAATTCAAGGAATCCTGATCTATATGCAATGAAATATAGCTTGGACCACTAACAGACATGGAATCAACTTCAAGATCGGTTTTATCCTCTTTCAGAGGTTTATTCTGAGACAATCTAATCTCATTTCTATCCATGAACCAATCAAGCTGATCAAGTCTGGTTTCATAAAGATTCGAGGGGAAACTGATAAGTGTAAAGTCTTCAATTGCTATAAGGCTTCCCTCCCTTTTAGACAAATCTACATCTATCGCAACATTATCTGTTATAAGTGTAAAATCGCTCTCGATACCCGGTCTGATTTTCACTCCCGCAGAGTCTGCATAAATACGATTTATCTCAAAGTTCATTTTTCTGGATTCAATTAATCCATCAGGTAGCCCCAATGCTCCGTTACCTGATAACCCGGAAGGTCTCAGCGTCAGATTTCCTTCGAAAATGGTATTGTCAGCAAACATCTCGAAAGGTTCCTCCATACCCTTGATATTCATCAAGTCACTATCAGGAATAAAGGTAATCTTTGCGATACTGTTTTTAACCAGTGGGTAACTTGTCATCTCGCTCTTCGCTCTTTCTAAAAATTCCCGCGAAGTTGTTGTAATAGAATCCGGATGAAACAAGAAATCATCTGACCATGTTGTTGATGTGATATAATCCATTGACCCATAACCATGTAAGCCTTTGTTACTCATCTCAATATCATTGTAAAAAGTAGCCTTTCCATCAAATAGAGGAAGCCCCTCGTCCGGTGTAGTCAGATAAAAACCCAATGAATTATCGGGTCGAAGCGACATTTCCATCTGCATTGGAGGCATGATACTGGCTGAAACAAATGTTCCCTTCATTCTCATAGCATTCCTGGTAAAATTGTCAAGACTATCAATTGTAAATGGATCCAATTCAAAATAGAATCTCTCACGATCGTATAATCCATCCTGAATTGTTTTTTCATCAAAGTATATATAAGATCTCTCACGACTGGTGAAAATCGGGTAATCAGGATAGTTTTCCAATCCCGATTTATTGAAGGGGAAATCAATCAGAAGTTCACCGGTAATATTTTCAATTTTATTTTCAATATTGACCAGAAGATTAGCACCGGAAATATCTCTCTCTTCGGTTTTAGCGCTAATTGACAGAGAATCAATATTTTGAAGGTTAATCAGAAAAGAATCATATTCAAAAAAGAAATTTTGTCCATAAAACTTAAATAATCCTGCATCAATAATACCATCAAACTGAAAGTTCCTGTTTCTCTTCATTATGATTTTATTATCAGTTGGAACCAGCCTCACTTCCTGTGAATCACTTAAAAATATATTCGGTATTCCATTGATAGTTAAATCCTTAGTCTTTAAATCAAGAGAGGCATTCTCCAATCCTGAGGAGGTATTTGATTTGAACCTGATTACATCATAGTCTCTCTGCTTATGATGAGCATCGATGTAATCATACAATTTATCCCTCACAATAATCTCATCATTCTCAAAATCAAAATATATGAAACCTAATCTTGACAAATTCATCAGACGATGCCGTTCATTTGATGGATCAGTTCCCATATGATATGCAAAAGATAGTACTGCAAAGACTCTGGAATTAAGCAACTCTGCAAAGCTCCACAGATCTGCAAGGGGATTGGTATATTCCAGTATATTTTGCAAACTGTTATAGACAGCATCATTAAAAAAATCATAGGATTCAAACCATGCATTTCCCATTGCAGTTCCCATAGCAGCCTGAAACTTCATATCAGAACCAGTACGTTCCCACCTCAATTCTGCAAAATTCATATCAATCATATGATAGGAATTTGTATATGGACCCTGTGAGTTATAATCTTTTGATTTTGTTAATCTCAGATATTCCTTAGAAATACTATAATTCATAATTACATCGGGATGATAAATTGAATCATCCTCGATATAAATAGAAACTTCTGCATGATTTGCATGTATAGCTGATGAATTAATAAGGAAAATACTGGACGACAGCCTTGCTCTTAAGGTATCATCACTTGAAATTTCTATAAGCGCATCCTCCCCATCCATCCCTAATCCTGCAATATGAGCACCTTGCATAGAAATTCCTCCGCTGAAGCTAACACCAGGTATAAAATTCTTCAGGACATAACTACTTTGATAAGTTATGAACTTAGGGTATTTGGCCTGAGCAGCGTTTTTTGCAAAACTAATTCGATCTTCGATATGACCGGCGATAGGCTGATCAAACAAGTTTTTATGTGTTAGCTCAACATTTTCAGCCTTATATCCGGCTTCGTTCAGATTCAACACATAATCACTTAGTATTGCAAAGGTATTTTCCGGTTCGAACTCGGCCTTTTCCCAATAAACTGTCCCTTTAGTACCTATGAATTTCTGACGAAGAATATCTACCCTGCCATCGGCATCATAGATATTGATAGTATCTCTTTTATCAGAACAATACAGATCACCTGAGGTAATTTGAATAAACAAGCTATCCTGAAACTTAAAGCTATAGTTGGGCTCCTTCAACATCCAGCTTGCTCCACGTGATTTATAAAGAACATTCCCCTTCAGCATTTGCATTGAGTTGTTTTGAAAACTATTCATATCCTTCAATACCAGCCCTTCACTTTGAAGCAACGATCTGTATCCCTTTACCCAATCAGCATAACCATGATCAGTTTTACCTTCACCATGAAACTCATTGAGAATCAAGAGCAGTTTGATAAAGTGAGGCTTCGGTTTAAAGCCTCTGACTCTCATAAGCTCACAAAGCTCCATAATCTCATTTTGCGACTGAATATCAAGCACTTCCCAATTGATTTTGAAACTTTCGCAGACCACAATCTCTGCTTCAGTAAGCAGAGACCCAAAAGCTACATCCAATTCGGAGATGAATTTTCCTGTATCCTGAGAAAACTCAACAAGACTTTGAGCCTGAGAAAGTGAAAATGAAATTGCAAGGGCTGCAATAATGAAAAGCTTTTTCATAAATCAATTATTTTATGCTCGATTCAAGATTATAAGCAATATGGGGGCAGGGCTTGCGAGGTGCCCGTTAGGGTTCCATGAATTATTCTCTTTAATAGCTATTTACTATCTGTATAAAATCATCTGCTTTCAAAGCTGCACCACCAATCAGTCCCCCATCCACATCAGGATTAGCAAACAGCTCTTCTGCATTTGAAGGCTTACAACTTCCTCCATAAAGAATTGTTGTATTCTCGGCAACTGTTGTATCAAACATCTCAACAAGAAGATCCCTGATAAACTTATGCATCTCCTGTGCTTGTTCCGGAGAAGCAGTAAGGCCTGTTCCAATAGCCCAAACCGGCTCATAAGCGATAACAACATTCTTCATATCATCACCTGAGAGACCTTTCAGTCCAACTGTGATCTGTTCCTTAATAACATCAAATAGTTTCCCCTGCTCTCTTTCTTCCAATACTTCACCACAACAATAAATGGGCGACAATTTCTTAGACAATACAAGGTGTACTTTTTTATTCAGCAAGTCATTGTCTTCATTGTAATAGGCTCTTCTCTCAGAGTGGCCAAGAATAACGTACTCCACGCCTACTGAAATTAACATATCCGGAGATATCTCTCCCGTATAGGCCCCACTCTCCTCAGCCGCACAGTTTTGAGCTGCCAGTTTTACCTCACCGATCACTTCACTCACCTTTGCCAGATGTGTATACGGAGGAGCAATAATAATCCCGGCGTCACACTTCTTACTCTTGGCAAGCTCTTCCACAGCCTTTGCCAGTTCCAATCCATCCTGAAGCAATGTGTTCATTTTCCAGTTTCCAGCAACAATTTTCTGTCTCATAATAAAATCAAATTTTAAAGTTTACAATTAATGATTAAAGATAATAATAATTTGGGAGGGAGTTTTGAGTTAAACCCTCAAGCATACTGAAAAATATGAAGACTCCCCTGAACTCAATTGTAGTGATTCTATTATTTGTCTTTTGCTGCCAATCATGCTTTAAGGAAGCCTCATCTGCATTTAAGGCAAAGCAATACCAAAAATCCATAAAATAGTTTCTGTATCAGCTTTCTACCTATGTCTCTTTGAGCTGGCAACACGAGGAAGTTGTAATAAAATCAACAGTAATATGATGGATATATAAAAGATCATCCAATTCTTCATCGCCAGACTTTTACTGTTCTTTTCTGCAACAATTTGCAAAGCGGATTTATCAAAATCTATTATATCCCATTGAATAACATCCATATAACCCTCTTCAATCAGCATGAGGATTTCCGGATCCTGTTCGGCCTCGAACTGATCGATCAAGTCAATCCAGCTACTCTCCCACTCTTCAATTTTTGGAAAATCCCTGTGGGCCCATTTCGCAATAATTATTCCATTTTTTAGTAATACAAATCCGGGGTTAGACCTGACTACAGTTTTGAGCATAATCTCATCGGCAATATAAAATGAAAAATCTAAGCCCAACTCTTGAGATATCTCCATTTGAGTCGCAGTGCCTGAGGAAGTGACAGGAATGAAGGTAAAATCACCTGATATATTCTGAAGTTTATACCAATCATTCATTAAAGCAAGAGCTTCCTGATCAGCATTCTCAAGATCATAGGAGACCATCATCAGGTTATAGCCGGGATCAGTCAATAACTCATCCGTTATCTCAAATCCATCTTTGTCAAACAAACCAAAATCATGGATCGGAGGCTCATATCCCTTGCTAATGAGTTTGGATTCACTGTTAACAAACTCCCATTTCAATGTATCCTTTGGATAGTTTGCCAGGGTAAATTCATCCGTATCTCCTGTCTCCAGATTTCTGTATATCAAGGTAGTGCTAAATTCATCCATTGGAGCATCCTGAGGTATCTCCATTCCTTCCTGAATGGAAGTACCCACATCGTATGCCCTGAAGTCAATAAGAGGAAGATGCCGGATGCAATGCAGGGACAAGAGAATGCTAGCTATGAAAAAGAAAACTATCAAGCCCTTCTCATGTCTGCTCTTCAAAACATTTTTCACTCTTCTTCTGCCATAGAAAAGGAGAAAAACAAATATCATAAGAATGATGTTCTTCAGAAATGTTTGCCAGTTGGTCAATATAATAGCATCACCAAAACATCCGCAATCTGTAACCGGATTATAAATAGCCAGGAAGAATGTCAATATGGTAAAGAAACCCATGAACAGAAAAAGTGTCCAATAGGTGATTTTCTTCTGATAGCCTAAAATCAGGACGATTCCGAGCACCAGTTCAAATGCTGCAAGGAAAATTCCAAGGGAAAGGCTCAAAGAATCCAAAAACCCCAATTGAAATACATAAAAATAGTCTGTAAACTTATACGAAGAACCCAGCGGATCTATTGCCTTAACAAATCCACTTAAAATAAATACAAATCCAAGAATAAAACGACTAATTAATCTAATACTTTTCATTCGTAAACTATTTTATATACGCTGAAACAACCTTCAACAGATTATCAAAAATTACCTTCGGCTCATGCATCTGCCCCTTGCTGTCAGCACAATCAACAATACTTAAATTTTCAACATCATTGATCAGTGAATGATAGATATTACGCACCCTTCCCTGGAATTCCAGATCCTGCTCGTGGATATCTGTCTGGCCTTTAAGATAGTCCCTGTCATTTCCTGTCCTCCCCTCCGATAATCGTTTCCTGGTAAATTCAAAAGGAACATCCAATAGTATATTTATTTGAGGTACAGGAAGTTTGTAATGACCAAATTCAAGATCAAGGATCCAATCCTGTAATATTTTTTGCTCTTCCACATCAGGCAATTTTGCACATTGAAATGCAATATTCGAATAGACATACCTGTCAACAATAACAAGATAATCATCCTCCAGCCACTTCTCTATCATGGCTTTTGCTTCCCACCTGTCACCTGCAAAAATTAAAGCCACCAGGTATGGATCAACCTGATTATTATCGCCCATCTCTCCCCTGAGAAACCTGGCAACAAGCTTACCATAAATTCCCTCTTCCAATCTTGGAAAATGTAAGTATTTGTATGGAATTTCGTTTTCTTCCAAATATTTTTTCAGCAAGCCCAACTGGGTTGATTTTCCTGATCCATCTAATCCTTCAATAACTAAAAAACTCATATCTATATTTTACACTGTAATATCAAATATTTTTATTTATTTTGCCACCAATTCCAATATCTGTAAATAACTGAATTGAAAGCTAAAGATACATTTTTTTCAAAAAACCGGAGCCTGAATTGTAGAGGTAAACTGTTAAACTTATCGACACCCAGAATAATGGGTATCCTTAATATTACATCAGACTCATTCTTTGATGGTGGAAAATTTATCGATCCTGATGATGCACTGGTCAGGGTACGTCAGATGGTCAGTGAAGGTGCTGATATAGTAGATATTGGTGCAGCATCCTCAAGACCTGGTGCTGGAATCACAAAGCCTGATGGTGAGATCAACAAGCTTGCACCGGTATTAGAACGTATCAGAAAGGAGTTTCCTGATTTGATTCTCTCGATTGACACATATCATGCTAAGGTAGCAAGGGAGATGATTGAAAGGTTTTCTGTAGATATGATTAATGACATCTCTGCGGGAGAGATTGATCCTGATATGATTACAAGCATTTCAAAATTAAATGTTCCATACATAATCATGCATATGCAGGGAGTACCGGGCAACATGCAGGATAATCCAGTGTATCTTAATGTGACAGATGATATAATACAGTTTTTCGCAAAAAAGTTAAACCATTTGCGTAAAAAAGGCATTAATGATGTGCTGATTGATCCAGGATTTGGGTTCGGGAAAAGCAGTGATCATAATTACGAGCTTCTGTCCAGCATTGAGGCATTTCAAATGTTTGAATTGCCTGTTGTTGCAGGAGTTTCAAGAAAATCAATGATCTACAATCTGCTTGAATCCTCCAGTGATGCTTCCTTAAACGGAACAACAGCAGTTCATATGATATTACTGCAGAAAGGCGTTCAGATCCTCAGGGTTCACGATGTAAAAGAGGCAAAGGAAGCCGTAAAGATCTATCTTGAAACCAAAAAGATGTCTATTTGATAGCTTTCACTATCTTTTTGTACCTTCGTATCTCAAATGATCTCCCTTTTTATACATATAAGATTACTTGATATCATTGATATTTTTCTTGTTGCAGTATTGCTATACCAATTGTATTTGCTGGTAAGGGGAACTGTTGCGCTGAATATTATCCTGGCAATTGCTATAATCTATATCTTTTGGTGGGTTGTTAAGGCCTTGCAGATGGAATTGTTGAGTAAGATAATCGGACAAGTGATGGGGGTTGGCGTCATTGCATTGATCATTGTATTTCAGCAGGAAATTCGAAGATATTTGATCCATATGGGATCCAGGTATGTTGATGGCAATAAACTGAGTATTGAGAAGCTACTAAATATGCGTTTTGACACTAAGCCAAGACTTAGGGTGAAATCTATCCTAAAGGCGGTAATGCTCATGTCTCAGAGTAAGACCGGTGCCCTGATTGTAATCAGAAGGAAGTCGATCCTGAAGATGTATACAGATCCAGCCGAAGTGCTAAATAGCAGCACCTCCAGTAGAATGATCATAAGCATCTTCAATAAAATCGGCCCATTGCATGATGGAGCAATTGTAATCGATAGAGAACTGATTGTTGCAGCAAGGGTTATACTACCGGTAACAGATAAAATTGACCTTCCACCAGAATATGGGCTGCGCCACAGAGCTGCCTTGGGAATATCAGATGTTTCAGATGCACTGATAATTATTGTATCTGAAGAGACAGGTCAGATCAGTATTGCTGAAAATGGTATACTGCAGAAGAATATAGGGATCAAGCTACTTACTCAAAAGCTGGAAGAGGAGTTTGGGGAATAGAGGCGTACCTTACTACTCCTAAAACCTATTACCTATGCTTCACGCTTTTTAAACAAAAACGAAGCTACCTTTTCCTCCCCTTTCAATAATCTTTTAATGTTAGCACGATGGGTTACTACTAATAGGATAGCTGCTATAACTGAAAATATTCCCATCGATAAGTACTCAGAATGAAAAACAATAATTACCCAGGCAGGAAATGATATCCCCGCGAAAATTGATCCCAATGATACATATTTCCAAATAATTAAGACAAGGATAAAAATACCCAGTGCAGATACTGTTGCCAGTGGATGAAGTGAAATACAGACTCCGGCAATGGTAGCAACCCCTTTGCCTCCGCGAAATCCTGCAAAAACAGGGAATATATGCCCAATAACTGCCAGTACACCAAGGATAATGGCCACAAGCATCCATGCCTCATTGCCTTCCTCTAATACACCTTGAAAATGGACCAGGTATACTGCAAACCACCCTTTTAACATGTCGGTCAGAAGAACAGGTATACCCGTCTTCACACCCAACACCCTCATCACATTGGTTGCACCCGCATTGCCACTGCCATGTTCCCTGACATCGATATTGAAGAATATCTTACCAACCCAAACCGCAGTTGGAATTGAGCCCAGCAGGTAAGCAAGAGGAAATATCCATGCTATTTGAAGAAGTTCTGATATAGTGTAATCCATAATAAGAAGTAATTATCTTCAATTTGTATTCCATGAAATAACCCCAGAAGGCTTGTACAGTAATATCAGACAGTTCAAGCACCCTGGGGTTAAATAAATTTTGAATCTTACAACTGAGGTCCGGCCTCAACCAACTTCTTACCTTCGTCGTTATCAATAAATTGCTTGAAATTATTAATAAATCTTGAAGCGAGATCTTTTGCTTTGCCATCCCACTCTGATGCATCAGCATAAGTATCTCTTGGATCAAGAATACTACTGTCAACACCAGGTAATTCCATAGGCATTTCAAAATTGAAATAGGGAAGTGTTTTTGTTTCTGTCTTATCTACATCACCATTTAGAATAGCATCAATTATAGCGCGTGTATCTTTAATAGATATACGTTTTCCTGTTCCATTCCAGCCAGTGTTTACGATGTATGCTTTCGCACCTGAAGCTTCCATTCTTTTCACCAATTCCTGTCCATACTTTGTTGGATGAACAGTTAAAAAGGCTGCTCCAAAACAAGCTGAGAATGCAGGAACAGGCTCTGTGATTCCAAGCTCAGTACCTGCCAGCTTTGCTGTAAATCCTGAAAGAAAATGATACTTTGTCTGCTCCGGAGTTAGCTTAGCAACAGGAGGCATAACACCAAATGCATCAGCAGTAAGGAAGATTACTTTTGTTGCATGTCCACCTTTAGAAACAGGCTTAATAATATTATCAATATGGTAAATCGGATAAGACACCCTGGTATTCTCAGTAATTGAGTTGTCAGAAAAATCTACTTTTCCATCTTCAGCCACAGAAACATTTTCCAGAAGTGCATCCTTGCGAATAGCATTGAAGATATCCGGTTCATTCTCTTTGCTCAGGTTGATAGTCTTGGCATAACATCCACCCTCAAAGTTGAACACTCCATTATCGTCCCAACCATGTTCATCATCACCAATAAGTGCACGTTTTGGATCGGTAGACAGTGTTGTTTTTCCTGTTCCGGAAAGCCCAAAGAAAATTGCAGTATCCCCATCTTTACCAACGTTTGCTGAACAATGCATCGCAGCAATTCCTTTAAGAGGCAGATAGTAATTCATTATAGAAAAAATACCCTTCTTCATTTCTCCACCATACCAGCTTCCACCAATAACAGCTCTTCTCTCAGTAAGATTAATAAAAACAAATACTTCAGAATTCAAACCTTGCTCTTTCCATTCTGGATTCACAGTTTTTGCAGCATTCAACACTACAAAATCAGGTTCAAAATTCTCCAGTTCCTCCTCAGTAGGCCTGATGAACATATTTTTTACAAAATGAGCCTGCCAGGCAACCTCCATGATAAACCTAACCTTCATCCTGCTGTCTTCATTGGCGCCTGCATAACAGTCAACTACAAAAATTCGCTTGTCTGAAAGTTGCTTACTGGCCAGTACATGTCCCTTTTTCCAAACTTCCTCATTTATTGGCTTGTTGTCAGAAGTTTTTGCAGCTTCAGACTTCCACCATACTGTGTCCCTGCTTACATCGTCCAATACCACGTACTTGTCTTTTGGAGACCTTCCTGTAAAGATACCGGTATTCACATTTACCGCCCCATATTCAGAAAGATAACCTCTCTCATAACCTTCAAGTTTATCACTCAATTCTTCACTATACAAGTTCTCGTAAGAGGGATTATACACTATCTCTGTAGAACCCGTAATACCGTATTGTCCCAGATTTAATTTTTCAACAAGATTTTTCATAATTTATGATTATTGTATTTAGGCTTTTTATATAACAACTAGAAAGACCATTAGTTTCATTTGCTCGTGACAATATTCTAAAAAAGCAGCAATATACAAGATATTACTGCTTTTAAATGTACAATTTATATGTTATAAACCTTATCTCAGAGAAGCCTGGGCTGCAGCAAGCCTTGCAATTGGCACTCTGAAAGGTGAACAACTTACATAGTTCATGCCAACCCTGTAGCAGAACTCAACTGATTCTGGGTCTCCACCATGTTCACCACAAATACCAACCTTAAGATCAGGCTTGGTTGAGCGACCTTTAGAAGTTCCAATCTCAACAAGTTGACCAACACCTTCCTGATCCAGTGTTTGGAAAGGATCTGACTTAAGCAGACCTTTTTTCAAATAGATGGGAAGGAATTTGCCTGCGTCATCTCTTGAATAACCAAATGCCATCTGTGTGAGGTCATTGGTTCCAAAAGAGAAAAATTCAGCATGTTCAGCAACCAGGTCAGCAGTTAAAGCAGCTCTTGGAATCTCAATCATTGTTCCAACGAGATAATCTACTTTTGCACCTTTTTCAGCAAATACTTTATCTGCAGTTGCACGGATAATCTCTTCCTGCATCTTGAATTCCTGCCATGTTCCGATCAGCGGAACCATAATCTCCGGACGTGCGTCAACTCCTTTAATCTTCAGGTTAACAGCAGCTTCAATAATTGCTCTTGCCTGCATTTCTGTAATTTCAGGATAAGTATTTCCCAATCTACATCCACGGTGACCGAGCATTGGGTTGAATTCGTGTAAATCTTCAACCAGGGCTTTTACATCAGCAACAGTAATTCCCATTTCATCAGCCATCACTTTTTGATTCTCATCATCATGAGGAATAAACTCATGCAATGGTGGATCAAGCAAGCGAATGGTTACACCATATCCGGCCATTACTTCAAAAATTCCTTCGAAATCTTCTCTTTGGTAAGGAAGTAGTTTATCCAGTGCTTTGCGACGCTCCGGCTCTTCTGTAGCAAGAATCATTTCACGCATTGCTTTAATTCTTTCACCTTCAAAGAACATATGCTCAGTACGTGTAAGACCAATACCTTTCGCTCCAAAATCTCTTGCAACCTGTGCATCATGTGGAGAATCAGCATTTGTACGTACATCCATTTTAGTGAACTTCTCAGCAAGATCAAGGATTGCTCCAAAATCACCGCTCAATTCAGGATCGATAGTATCAATCTGTCCTTCCAGTACACTACCTGTAGAACCATTAAGAGATATCCATGTTCCCTCTTTAAATACTTGTCCATTGGCTGTCAGCGTTCTGGCTTTATAATCAATTTTAATTCCACCGGCACCTGAAACACAACATTTACCCATTCCGCGAGCAACAACGGCAGCGTGAGAAGTCATACCTCCACGTGCAGTAAGAATTCCTTTTGCAATATTCATTCCTTCAAGGTCTTCCGGAGATGTCTCCATACGTACCAGGATTGATGCAGGGTATTTTTCTGCCTCATCAGCAAAGAAAACGATTTGTCCTGTTGCAGCACCTGGTGAAGCAGGTAATCCACTGGCCAGTACTGTTCCTTTTGCAAGTGCAGCTTTATCAAATACAGGGTGCAATAACTCATCCAGTTTTGCAGGCTCCTGGCGAAGAAGTGCGGTTTTCTCATCGATCATTCCTTCTGCAACAAGATCAATGGCAATCTTAACCATAGCAGCACCAGTTCTCTTACCGTTACGGGTTTGAAGAAGCCATAATTTTTTGTCCTGAATAGTGAACTCAAGATCCTGCATGTCAGTGAAATATTTCTCCAGCTTGTCCTGTGTCTCATCTAATTCTTTGTATACTTCCGGCATTACCTCTTCAAGTGAAGGAAAGTCAGCAAAACGATCTGCTTCGCTTACATTTGCAAGCTCAGCCCAACGCAATGATCCTTCTTTGGTAATCTGACGAGGTGTACGAACACCTGCTACCACATCTTCTCCCTGTGCATCGATAAGGTACTCACCGTTGAAAATATTTTCTCCTGTACCTGCATCTCTTGTAAAAGCAACACCTGTACCTGAATCTTCTCCCATGTTACCAAATACCATGGCCTGAACGTTTACAGCAGTTCCCCACTCTTCAGGAATCTGATTCATCCTGCGATAATAAATAGCCCTTGGTGTATTCCAGCTATTGAAAACAGCCATAACAGCTCCCCAAAGCTGATCCCATGGATTAACCGGGAAATCATGTCCGGTTTGAGCTTTAACTGCATCCTTAAACTTAACAACCAAATTTTTCAGATCTTCTACTTCCAGTTCATTGTCGTTCTCAACACCACGTGCCTCTTTTACCTCTTCTAAAATTTTCTCAAAAGGATCAATATCTTCTTTACTTTCAGGTTTCATTCCCAGCACAACATCACCATACATCTGTACAAATCTACGATAGCTGTCCCATGCAAATTTTGCATTTCCTGACTTTGCTATAAGACCTTCAACAGCATTCTCATTCATACCCAGGTTAAGAACTGTATCCATCATACCCGGCATAGAAACTCTTGCACCGGAACGAACAGAAACCAAACATGGATTCTCATTGCTTCCAAAGCTTGTTCCCATGATATCTTCTATGTTCTTAACAGCTGCTTCAACTTCTGCCTTGATCAACTCAACAGCTTTGTCTTGTCCCATCTGATTGTACTCTGTACAAACCTCTGTGGTAATAGTAAATCCCGGAGGAACCGGAACTCCAATAAGATTCATTTCAGCAAGGTTGGCACCTTTGCCACCAAGCAGGTTTTTCATGTCAGCTTTTCCTTCGGCCAATTTGTTTCCAAAGGTATAAACACGTTTAACTTTTGACATTCTAATATTCTTTTAAGTGTTAATAATGAACGAGTTAAGTATATTTTAGAGAAAGAAAGTACAAATTTATTCAAATATTTGATAAATCGATTCTAAATGGGGTTAAATAATTGTAAAGTGGAGGGTGCTTGTGGCGAAATATAAATGCCAATTGGGGTTTATCAGAGTGCAGTCCAATGGGAATTTTAAGTTGAGGTGACTTCTGAGCACTGCCGGGTGATGATAAGAGTGGCAATAGCCGGTACTAAACTATTCCTTCGTAAAATTCATGCTTAGTGCAAACTCCAGTGGGAAATCTTCATCATAAGAGAGTTCGATATACTCAGTTTTTTGTCTCTGCTGCTCCATCCTCTCAATAAATGATGCAGATTGAAGTGCAAGCGTAGCACCTGTACCTGCCGCATTTCCAATAAGCTCAGTCTTGCCTCTCATCTCCTTCGGAATTAATCCAATGTTGATGGCGCTCTCCATATTCATGTAATTTCCAAATCCCCCTGCAACATAAATTTTTGATATGTCGTCATATGTAAGTCCTGCACTTTTCAATAAGATGGATATTCCTGCTGCAATTGCACCCTTTGCCAACTGGACTTCCCTGATATCCTGCTGATTAATTATTATATCTTCAGCGGATCCATTTTTATCAGCCGGAGATACAATGAAATCCTTTGCCAACAGACCATCCTCAGTAATCAAAGACCGGTCAAGCATATAGGAAATAATATCAATGAGTCCGGAACCACATATACTGACTGGTAAGATTTTTGAAACCGTTGTAAAATCATCTCCTGAAAATGTATTAATAGCACCCGACACCGCACCTGATCCACAAGAGATATTAGCTCCCTCAAATGCAGGACCGGCAGCTGTGGCACAACACCAGATCTTCTCCTTGCTAACCAGGGCTATCTCACCATTGGTTCCAATATCGATAAACAGATAAGGATTCTCCCCCTCATCACTCAATGATGCAATACCCGCAACTATATCAGCCCCAACATATGCACTGATTGATGGCAAGAGACTGATCTCTGCCTCTTTGTGACATGTTAATCCCATCTCTTCAGTGCTCATCATTTTTCGATCTGTGAATTGGGGCGCAAAAGGAGCAAACGCAAGTGAGATCGGATCTGTTCCGGAGAGGAGGTGTAACATCGTGTTGTTTCCTGCAATGACTATTTTTGTAAAGAAATCCGGAGTGACAAAATTTTCCTTAGCAAAATCATTTAAAAAAATATTTATTTGCTCGACAATTGATTTTCGTTGAAGCTCTAATCCATCAGGGTGTTCGCTACAGTAGTTGATTCTTGAGATTACATCAGCGCCAAATTTTGACTGAGGATTCACAGCAGTTCGTATACCACTCAAGACCCCTGTAATCAAATTTACCTGGTAATATGCAATCGTGGTTGTCCCCAGATCAATTGCCAGACCCAGGGGATAAGAGCCAAGCATCGAAGTATGATCGGGAATAAATGGAACTGTTAATGTATGGTTATACTGAGATACCAGGACATCCATCTCCTGCTTCTCAGGTAATACTACCGTAATATCCTGTTCTACTGTATATTGACAAGACAAGACAGTCCCAAACTCTCTGATCAGAACTTTGCATTTCCCACATGTCCCCTGTCCCCCACAAGGTGCAAAAATGTCACAATCATTGGTTTGAAGCAAGGAAAGAAGATTCGAGCTCTGCTCAACTTCAATCTCAATATTTTCTTTTCCAGAGATGACCTCAACTTTGTATTTCATTACATCAAACAATTAATAAATCTATCTATGCAGCTTAAAATATGAGGGACAAAAATACAATTTCTTTATGGGAAAGAGGAAAGCAATATTGAAGTATGTTTTCCAATTATTGAGGCCAGAATAAATATACGTATTTAAATAGCTATCTCCTTTGATTCGCCCTTGGGTGAAAACTCAATATAGCATCCCGGAGATACTCTCTGTCGAGATGAGTATAAATTTCAGTAGTTACAATTGATTCATGTCCAAGCATTTCCTGAACTGCACGCAAATCAGCACCCCCTTCAATCAAATGGGTTGCAAAGGAATGCCGGAAGGTATGCGGACTAATACTCTTTTCTATGCCCGCCTTCTCTTTAAGATTTTTAATAATTGTAAAAATCATTACCCTGGATAACTGCTTCCCCCTCCTGTTCAGAAATAGTATATCCTGACTCTCCTTGTCTATTCCCCTCGTCGAGTGACGATCGGGCAGGTAGTTATCAATCTCCTTCAGTGCTCTGGAACTGATAGGAATCAAACGCTCCTTATCGCCTTTACCTATTACCCTGAGAAATCCTTCCTCCCTGTATATATTTGTCAGCTTTAAGCCTACCAATTCACTAACCCTTAATCCGCAGCTATAGAGAACCTCCAGCATTGCTTTATTCCTTGGTCCTTCCGGTTTACTAAGATCAATGAAAGAAAACAATCGGTCTATCTCTTCGACAGTTAAAATTTCAGGTAACTTTCTCCCTATCCTCGGAGCTTCAAGCAATACGGTCGGATCAGATTTTATTTCCTCTTCCAGCAACAAGTACTTATAAAATGCCTTTATTCCGGAAATAATTCGCGACTGAGATCTTGCATTTAATCCGGAATCACCAATCCACTGAATAAATTGCTGCAAAAGATTACTATCAACATCTTCAGGTTTCAAGCTTAGCTCAGCCATTTCAATATAGCTCACTAATTTCCTGATATCCCTTTCATATGCTTCAACAGAATGTACCGATAGCCCCTTTTCAAGTTTTAAAAAGTGCCTGAAATCCTGTATCGCATCATTCCAGTTGCTCACTGTGTTATTATTGGTTTTGCTTGTAACAAGATAGAAAGAATATCATTGATAATAATAAGCCAACAGATCAATTCAAAGCATGTTTCCCTTCGTCTCGGGGGAGGCCTATCACCATGGAAACCGATCTATCATCAGAATCAATGCCACTCCCATACCGACTCCCGAAAGCACAAGGTTCCATTCCCTTCTCGACGTCCTGAATATCTCAACTACCACCCATGTTATCAGCATGATAATCAATACAATAATGATCTGTCCGATTTCTATTCCAAGATTAAATGACAAGAGTGGTTTGACTATGGAGCTCTCCCTTCCCAGCAAACTACGCAAGTAACTTGAGAAACCCAATCCATGTATCAATCCGAAAAACATTGCTGCTGTATATTTTAGATTGTGAAAAGTTCTGCTAACATTCACACCCTTAAATACAGCATTAAAGAGAGCCGTGACAAATATGGTTAACGGAATTAAGAATTCTATCAATCCGGTGGAAACTGATACAAGGTTTAGTGTTGCAAGTACCAGTGTTACAGAATGTCCAATTGTAAATGCTGTTATTAAAATCAAAACTCTTCTCCATTCTCTCAATTTATATACAGAACAGAGCGTTAAGATAAACAGGATGTGATCATAGCCCTTAATATCCATGATATGATCAATACCAAGCTTCAGATATAGTTCAAAAATTGACATATTACTTTTTCAGATGACAAGTTTAATGTAATTTTGAAGAATGAAAAAATTGTTTCTAACACTTATAGCGATTTTTTTTATATCGGGGGAGATTTATTCCCATCCGCTGCATATTTCAATTATCAATATCAGCATCGAAGGGAAATCCATATCCATTACCATCAATACATACGTGGATGATTGGGAAACCTCCTATTTTCATTACTATAGCAAACAGATTGATCTTAGTATAAGAGAGAACTATGAGGGAGAGTGGTTCACCAACTCCATTAAAGAATCCTGGCAGATCAGGGAAAAGATCGATGGAACTCCATTGGTGTTTCTTACAGACACAATTTTTTTCAATGATCTCTCGATGACTATTGAAATGCATGGGGAACTCCAAAAGAAACCGAAATCTTTGTACATTTACAACTCGATATTAACTGACATATTTCCGGATCAAACAAACCTTGTTATAGTTTCCCTTGATAATAAGCAAACAGGCATGAAATTTGATTACAAAACGAAGCGGGAGGAATTGAAGTTGAAGTAAGGCCATGAAGAGATATATCCAGACATTACTATTTTTATTGATTGGCATAGTGAATGTGAATGCGACTCATAACCGTGCAGGAGAAATTACCCTGACACAATTGGATGAGTTCACGTATGAAATCACTATTACAACATTCACTTATACATTAAGTCAGGCAGACAGATCACAGCTGGAGGTGCAATGGGGTGACAACACCTATTCCACTTCTTATAGAATCAGTATCACTAAATTACCAAATTATTATCAGAAGAATGTATATACTGCACAACACTCTTTTCCGGGTGCAGGCACATTTGAAATTGTTGTTCAGGATCCCAACCGAAACCTTGGGGTGAAAAATATTCCTAACTCTGTAAATGTAGTATTCTCTATAAAAACAGTCATTACTATTAATCCGGCTATTGGTCAGAATTCAACTCCGGTATTGTTAAATCCACCGATCGACAGGGCTGCGCTGGGGCAAATATTTATACATAACCCGGCTGCATACGATCCGGATGGAGACAGTATCTCATATAAACTTACAGTTTGTACTGAAGAAGATGGGAAGCCTATTGAAGGCTATGAACTTCCAGCATACAGTGACACCTTATTTATTGATGCGGTTACAGGTGACCTGACATGGAAAAATCCTAAAGAAATTGGCATTTACAACATTGCAATCGATATAGAAGAGTGGCGAATGGGTGTTAAGATTGGAAATATCATTCGGGACATGCAGATCGAGGTCTATGAAACGGATAACCACGCACCTGTAATAGATAGTATGGGAAATTATTGCGTTGAAGCCGGAAATATATTAGCCATTAATGTTGTTGCAAATGATGCGGATAACGACTTAATTGATTTAACTGCAGCCGGAGGACCTTTCATTGTGAATAGCAATCCTGCCCAATTCACGGAAATAACCGAATCTACAGGTCCGGGCCATAGCGAAAGTACTTTTCTCTGGCAAACAGATTGCAGTCACGCAAGACAACAGATGTATACGGTCGTATTTAAAGCAGAAGATGATGATCCGGAAACAATATTGGTAGATCTGAAAACTGTAAATATTAAGGTTATAGGACCTGCCCCTGAAACACCAAATCTCATCCCTTCCTCAAACAGTATTACGGTCACCTGGAAAATGGATTCCTGTGAGCATGTTGTCGGATACCAAATATACAGAAAAGACGGACCGGCCGCCTATGTGCCTGACACGTGTACAAATGGGATTCCAAAAAGTACCGGATATCAACTGGCCGGGATATCAACAAACAGATCAGATACAATATTTGTTGATGAAGGCGGTGGAAGCGGACTCGAACAGGGTGCGGAATATTGCTATGTAATCGTTTCTGTTTATCCTGATGGATCATTTAGTTTTCCAAGCAATGAATCCTGCACACCATTAGTGGCCGGCACACCCTCTTTTCTTCAGGCAAGTGTCATAAAAGACAGTCCATCAGGAGATATTGAACTCAGATGGGCTCAGCCAAGGGATCTGGACACCATTCCGGCATTGGGACCCTATGAATACATAATCACAAGAAGCAATAATGATCTTTTTGGAAATTCGGAAGATCAAGTATTTATCAAGCAAACCCCGGATATAACAGATACAGTATTCATCGATCAGGATGTAGATACCGAGGTATTCCCCTATTCATACAAAATTGAACTGTACAATAACGAACCTGGCTTCAGGTTTCGCATTGGAGATCCTGAAATAAGAGAAGTAGCCTCATCACTTTATCCCGAATTAGTTGGAACAGATAACCAGATCGAGATTAAGATGGTGAAAAATGTTCCCTGGATTAATTACGACTATACAATATATCGAGATAATGACGGGTCCGGTTCTTTTGAGCAAATAGGATTTACTACTGAGCCCTATTATCTCGACAAAGGTCTGGTAAATATGCAGGAGTATTGTTACAGAATTGAGAGCACAGGATGGAGAAGTGTTGGGGGAAGACGATTCGAAAACTCCAACATTAGTCACATAAATTGTACACAACCTTATGATTCGATTCCACCTTGCATCCCTATGTTGAATGGTAAATCATTTTGCGATGAATTTTATAATTATCTGACATGGAGTTTTCCGGACGAAGGATGTCTGGAAGATGTAGAAGGCTATAAACTCTATTATTCACCAAACGAAAATGATTCTCCGACACTGATTTCAGAATATGAAAGTTTGAAAACAGATACTTCCTATCTGGATTACAAGCTGGATGAATCTCTTACAGGTTGTTACTATATCAGCGCTATTGATTCCTTCGGAAATGAATCTGCTCTCTCGGCCCGGCTTTGTCTGGATGAATGTTCCAACTACATTCTCCCCAATGTGTTCTCACCTAATAATGACCAGATAAATGATCTCTATTTCCCTCTGAGAACCGCATATGTGGAAAAAGTAGATTTTCAGGTTTACAACAGGTGGGGGCTACTTGTGTTTAATACAGATGATCCTGATATTAACTGGGATGGGAAATTAAACGAATCCGATAAAATTGTTTCTCCAGGCGTATACTATTATATCTGCGAAGTATTTGAGCCCCGGCTTGGAGGATTAGAATCATACACCCTAACTGGATTTATATACATATATTCTGGTGAGGAAAACGATGTATTTATTGAGAAATGAGACATATTATTATAGCCATATCAGCCATTTTCTTTTTCCAGCAATCGCTGGCTCAAAGAATGCCAAGTAACTATCTGAAGGCACGTTCCCACATGTTAACAGAAAATTACGATTCTTCTCTCTATTACTTCAATAAAGCTGTGAAGGAGAACAGGGATGATTACGATGCAATTTTTTACAGGGGGATCAGCTACTATAAACTTAACTTATTCCCATCAGCTAATAAAGATTTCAGGCAAGTGAACAATCGTTACAATGGAAAAGCAAGTCTGATGTTGGCCAAAACTGAGTTAAGGTTGAATCATCCTGAAGTTGCGATCAATTTCCTCAGGGAACATCTTTCCTCATATTATAAGATAGCTGAAAAAGATATTTTACTGGATCCTGAACTAAGTGCACTTGAAGGAACGTCGGCCTGGAATAATCTCTGGAGGGAAAAGGAATGGTACAATCATCTTGATAATCAACTTCAGGAAGTCAGATACCTTATGAGCTCAGGTGATGATCTTGAAGCACTGAATATTCTGTCCAATCTTGAAAAACGTGGATCAAAAGCGACCCTTGTTCATCAATACAAAAGCGAAATATATCTTCGCAATGGAAATGAAAAAGCTGCTCTCGATGAACTATCCAAATCAGTAAAGACCGATTACCGTAACCTTGATGCTCGCAAG
Source organism: Bacteroidales bacterium (assembly GCA_030589895.1). Taxonomy (GTDB): domain Bacteria; phylum Bacteroidota; class Bacteroidia; order Bacteroidales; genus JAUUZQ01. The sequence continues at coordinate 22,497 of JAUUZQ010000021.1, read as the reverse complement.
TTAAGGGCTTCATTATACATAGGGAGAGAAGATTTTACCAATGCACTCAATGATTACAAAATCATACTCCGGCAAGATCCTTCTTTATTTGAGTATTACATACTATCAGCCAAACTGATGAGTGAATTGAATGATTACAAAGGAGCACTCAATGAGATTGGTATTTACCAGATGCTTTTCCCTTCGAATGACAATGCATATTTTGAAGAGGGAAACATTCATTTTGCACACGGCAAATACCTGAATGCACTTACATGCTATAATAAAGCACTGGCATTGAATGAGGGAATTGCCGAATACTATTATGCAAGGGGAATAAGCTATGCTGCCACGGGCACTCATCTCTATGCTGTGAAAGACTTTTCCATGTCTCTGGACCTTGATCCATTGTCTGCAGATACCTGGTTTGCCAAAGGATTAACTGATATGGCACTTGGAGACAATAGCGCTGCATGTTTTGATTTCCGAAAAGCCGCTCAATATGGAATATTTGAAGCGCGGTCGTATGTGGGAAAATTGTGTAAATAAAAAGATATCAATTGTGTTTTGAGAAATACTTTATAAACTGAGCCCGTTCATATTCGGCAGGATTGGGAATATTAGAATAGTTCATCTTCCCTTTAAATTCATCAATGGATCTATATTGTTTCTTCTCCATCCAACTCTTTAATTCTTCTGTCATTTTCCTGACATAGATAACTCCGTTTTTATACAATACCGAGCACACCTGAACTGCATCTGCACCGGCCAGTAATTGTTTCACTACTGACATACCATTGTGGACCCCTGTAGAAGCTGAAATATCAATTTTCTCTATTTCTGAAGAAATTATTCCAACCCAGCGCAATGAATTTCTTATTTCAGCAGGTGTACTGAATATTTCTGAAGATCCCATGGTAAGTGTGTCTGTAAGAATATCAGGAGCATAAAATCTGTTAAAAAGTACAACTGCTGCTGCTCCCTTGTGATACAACTGATCAACAAGCCAGGTTAAGTTAGTGAAGTGTGAACCTAATTTTACCATAATGGGAATTGAAACCTTACTTTTCACAGCTGAAACGATATCCAGATAGGCACTTTCAAATTCACGTGGATCCTTCTTTTTATCGATAGCTAAAAAATAGATATTCAGTTCAATAGCATCAGCCCCCGCCTCTTCCATCTGAGTTGTAAAATCGACCCATTCGCTACTGGAATGACAATTGACACTGGCAATAACAGGAATATCAACTGCCTCTTTCACCTCTTTTATAAGCTGCAGATAATTATTTACTGAATTTTCTCTTGCGTAAGTTCTCAGGTAATCACCAGCTTCCGGATAGTCACTGGCTTCTTCCATCTCACCAATTTCAAATTGAATCTGTTCTTCAAAAAGTGATTTTAGGACTACAGCTCCGGCACCTGCTTCGGCTAGCTTTTCTATTCTGGCAACAGAATTTGTAAGTCCACTACTTGAAATAATAATAGGACTCTTCAACTTCAGACCTGCATATTCAACTGATAAATCAACCATGATACTTACAATTTATAAATAATTTCTTGGACCAAAAATAAGACTTCCAACTCGAATCATGGTGCTTTCCTCCTCGATCGCTACTTCATAATCATCTGACATTCCCATTGAAATCTCTTTGAAAGAATCCTTATTCACAAAAAACCTGGTTTTTGTCTCCTCAAATATACGTTTTAGGTTTCTAAATTCTTGCCTCACCTGCTCAATATCTTCAGTATATGTTGCCATACCCATCAAGCCCATAATACAGACATTCTGTAAAGATGTAAATTCATCACTATCCAGGAGATGATATAATTCATCTTCCTGCAAACCAAATTTTGAATCCTCATCGGAGATATGAACCTGAAGAAGGCAATTAATGGTTCTGTTTAGTTTCAGCCCCTCCTTATCAATAACTCTTAATAGTTTTAAGCTATCCACTCCATGTATCAGATGAACAAATGGGGCAATAAATTTGACCTTATTTGTTTGAAGGTGACCAATCATATGCCAATTGATTGAAGAAGGGAGCTCTTCAGCCTTGGCTACAAGATCCTGAACTTTATTTTCACCAAAATCCAGGTGTCCGGCCTTGTGCAGATCCATGATCATGCTTGAAGGCTTTGTCTTTGAAACTGCAACCAGCCTTACAGTATCAGAGATATTACTCTGAATATTTTCAAGATTCTTTACAATATCCATCTATCCCTTAATCTAATGAATGAATGACAAGCCCGCTGCGCAGTTTTGGTTCAAACCAGGTGGTTTTTGGTGGCATGATCATACCATTATCAGCAATATCCATCAACTGCTTCATGGATACAGGGTACAATGCAAAAGCAACCTGCATCTCACCACCATCCACTAATTTCCTCAACTCCTCCAAACCTCTTATTCCGCCAACAAAGTCTATTCGCTGAGACTTCCGCAGATCGGTAATATCCAGCACAGGCCCAAGAACCTGCTCAGACAATATCGTCACATCCAGACAGCCAATTGGATCATCGTCATTATATGTAGAAGGTTTAGCTTTCAATGAAAACCATATTCCTTCCATATACATGCTAAAGGTATGAAGTTCATCTGGCTTAAATATCTCAGGACCCAGTTCTGTAATATCAAAAGCTTTATCCAGTTTGCCAAGGAATTGTTTTGACGACAGATCACTCAGATCTGTCACAACACGATTGTAATCAATAATCGAAAGTTGTGATTCAGGAAAATGCACCGCAAGAAAATAGTTATATTCCTCAGCTCCTGTATGTTCCGGGTTATTTTGTTTTCTCTCTTTTCCAACCAGCGCAGCTGCCGCTGTTCTGTGATGGCCATCTGCAACATAAGTATAAGGAATATCTTCCCTGAAGTACTTTACGATATTCGCAATATCCTCCTCCTGATCAATTAACCAGAAATGGTGCCCTACCCCATCTTCAGAAACAAAATCATATTCTGCTTTTGATAAGATAATTTTAGCAACTATCTCATCAACTCCCTTGTGATCCGGATAAGCAAAAAAGACAGGTTCCGCATTGAAATTTGTATGGCGGATATGGTTCATTCTATCCTCTTCCTTGTCGGGTCTCGTCAATTCATGTTTTTTAATTACTTCCGATAAATAATCCTCAACAGAAGCACAGCCCACGATTCCGTACTGCGTCTTTCCGAACATGGTTTGCGCATATACATAGAGGATATCTCTTTCGTCCTGGACAAAGAAACCATCCCGAATAAGTGTGTTCAGGTTCTCTTTTGCCTTGTCATAAACCTCCATTGAGTGTAGATCCACATCTGTATCAAGATCCACCTCAGGTTTAACAACGTGCAAAAATGAATGTGGATTTCCTTCTACATCAAAACGTGCTTCAGCGGAGTTCAATACATCATAAGGTCTTGACGCCACTTCTTTTACTGTATCCACAGGAGGTCTGAACCCCTTGAATGGTTTTAATTCAGCCATAATCAGGAATTTTTACAGTTAGTTAAGTAAATAAACGAAATTTAGTTCACTTTGCAGGTCGTGTCACCATCCTTTAAGAAAGAAACAATTTGTTTAGCTGCAGCAAGGCCTGCATTTAGATTTGCCTCTGCAGTCTGAGCTCCTGATTTCTTAGGAGTGAAAAAATATTGTCCTTCAAATCTGCTCACTATTTCATCTTTGCAATTTGGTGCAATATCAGAAATATAGCGAAAATCATTGCGACTCTCCAGTATTTTCAACAGGGAAGATTCATCAATGACCTCTTTTCGTGCTGTATTAACCAAGGTTGCACCCTGAGGCATCGCCATCAGCAGCTCTTCATTTATTGATCCCTTTGTTTGATCGTTGGCAGGAATATGAAGTGAAATATACTGACATTTTTTATACAGATCTTCTACATTTTCAAGCCAGGTTACCCCATCATTCTCAATGATCGTTTTCTCCACATAAGGATCAAATGCATATACACTCATCCCCATTCCCATTGCAATTCTGGCAACTATTCTGCCAACATATCCATAAGCATGGATTCCAAGTGTTTTCTCCCGCAGTTCTGTACCTGAAGTACCGTTAAATCCATTTCTATTGAGATATATCATCATTCCAATAGCAAGCTCGGCGACTGCATTCGAATTCTGACCTGGTGTATTCATCACCACTACCCCATTCTCTGTTGCTACTTTCAGATCAACATTGTCGTAACCGGCACCTGCCCTGACTACAATCTTCAAATCAGGAGCAGCATCCATTATCTCCTTGTCAATTTTATCACTGCGGATAATCAAAGCATCAACGTCGGCAACTGCGTTAATAAGTTCAATCTTCTCAGAATACTTTTCCAATAAAGTTACTTCATCACCTGAGGCCTCAAATACTTGTTTTACCTCTGCAACAGCTTGCTTGGAAAAGGGTTTCTCTGTTGCTATTAATATTTTGCTCATATTTATTTGATTAATTATTTTTTTCAAATTCCTTCATTGCATCAACAAGTGCCTGAACACTGGAAACCGGCATCGCATTGTAAATTGATGCTCTGAATCCACCTACAGACCGGTGTCCTTTTATTCCTGACATTCCCTGACTTACAGCAAATGCTAAAAACGCTGCATCCAGTTCCTTATAATTCTCCTCCATAACAAAAGTTACGTTCATTATTGAACGATCCTCAACATCAGCAATATTAGATTTAAATAATTTATTGCGGTTAATTTCGTCGTACAGAAGGTTTGCTTTCTCAATATTTGTTTTGTGCATTGCTGCAACTCCTCCTTGTTGCTTATACCACTCCAGCGTCTTTAAAGCAGCAAAAACAGGCACAACAGGAGGTGTATTAAACATAGACTCCTTCTCAATATGAGTCTGATAGTTAAGCATGGTAGGTATAGTTCGCTCTACCTTACCCAGGATATCATCCTTCACAATAACAAAAGCTACACCTGAAGGAGCCAGGTTTTTCTGTGCACCACCATAGATGAGTGCATATTTAGAAACATCTATTGGACGACTAAAAATATCAGATGACATATCAGCAACCAAAGGAATATTGACATCAAAATCCTCCTTTATTTCTGTACCATAAATGGTATTGTTTGTTGTGATATGGAAATAGTCGGCATCTTCCGGGATCTTGTAGCCTTTAGGAATATATGAATAAGTTTTATCTTTTGAAGAAGCAACTACATCAACATCGCCAAATATTTTACACTCCTTAATGGCTTTAGCGGCCCATACCCCGGTATCAAGATATGCAGCTTTGTTTTGGAAGAGGTTAAAAGGCACCATGGCAAACTGAAGGCTGGCTCCACCCTGTAAAAACAGCACTGAATATCCTGATGGAATATCCAGCAATTCCTTAAAAAGCGCCTGGGCCTGATCCATTACTGCAACAAATTCTTTGCTCCTGTGCGAAACTTCCATGATGGATAATCCCACATCACCAAAATTCAATATTGCATCAGATGTATTGCGAATAGTATACTCTGATAAGATTGACGGACCCGCTGAAAAGTTATGCTTCTTCATGTTAATTTATTTTAAAAAATATCGTTAATGGAATAACAAACAAAAGTACTAATTTGATAAATTATCACAAAAACTAGTTGATTTAGTTATAAACTATTATTTAACAATTGAAATTTAATTCAATCTCAAAGAACAGACAGGTAATTATCGACCAGAACCGGTATAAGATCTGTTAGGTTATATTTATGACAATACCCGATTACATCATCCAGTCCATTCTTCTTTAATCTCTGCTTCTGCGCTACTTTATCGATATAAGTCAGCAGATCATCTTTTGCCAGGCCATAGAGATCAACAGCACCATTTGTAGCATCACAAATTGTTTCAAAATTATTTCCCTCCAATACTTTTTGAGCCAGGGCTCCGGCAAACAGTGTATCTTCAAGATTATATTTATTTTTCCATCCGGCACATAGTATCAAAAGATCTTTATCGGAAGCAATGATATACGCTACCAGTGCATCCAGATTCAGGTAAGCTCCAATCAGCACCTGTGCTCCACTGGATGCAAGGTGAATTGCATTTGTGCCATTAGTTGTTGAATAAACAATCTGTTTGTTTTCCACCATTCCCCTGGTAAAATTATAGGGGGAATTACCAAAATCTGCGAAATCCCTGACCAGACCATCTCTCTCTGCAGCTACCATGAATCCTTTGTCCTTATAACTCTTTGCTTCCTCCAGTGTAGCAACGGGAATTATTCTTTCCACTCCATTCATAAAAGCAGTTACAATTGCAGAACTGGCTCTTAAGATATCCGTAACGACAACTATTGCATCCTTATTTTCATAATCAGGATATAGAGCCGGACTCACACAAACCTCAACTTTATTCATAATTAATTATATACTTACTCCTGTTTAAAAAATGGAGGTTTGACAATCAATGCAGGGATACTTTTGTTTCTTATCTTCAAGAAAATCCTGGTTCCCTCATTTTTGTTTTGCATATTCACATAGCCCATTCCAATACCTAAGCCTGTTAAGGGTGACATGGTTCCTGAAGTTACCACTCCAATTTCCTCACCATTTTCATCTGTAATCAAATAGTCCTTTCGAGGTATAGCTCTCTCCTCCATTACAAAGCCCACCAATTTTCGCTTTATTCCTTCCGCTTTCTGCTTTAGCAAAAGTTCTTTTCCAATGAATTCATTTCCATCAATAAGTTTTGTTATCCAGGCAAGACCCGCTTCCAATGGTGATGTAGTATCGTTGATATCATTACCGTAAAGACAAAAACCCATTTCCAATCGAAGTGTATCTCTGGCAGCTAGTCCCACCGGAATAATATTCAGCTCCTCCCCCGCTTTCATAATCTCAGTAAGGATATGCGGACCATCTTCATTCTTCATATAAATTTCGAATCCACCTGCTCCCGTATATCCGGTATTACTGATAATTACATTTTTTCTTCCGGCCAAACTCTCAACTACGAATGAATAGTATGCAATAGAAGAAAGATCGGTATCTGTTAATTTCTGCAATACCCTTATAGCATCAGGTCCTTGTACTGCCAATTGAGAATATTCATCAGAAGCATTGCTAATCTCCACATTTCTCTCATTGTTCTGAACAATCCAGTTCCAGTCCTTTTCAATATTTGATGCATTTACCACCAGCAAAAAACGTTCCTGTTCGAATTTATACACCAATAAATCATCCACAATACCAGCATTTTCATTAGGAAAACATGAGTACTGAATCTTTCCAGTCTCTAATTTTCTCACATCATTGGACGTAATTTTCTGAATAAAGTCCTCTGCCCCTGAACCTGATACCCATATCTCACCCATATGTGAAACATCAAAAACTCCAACTCCATTCCTAACGCCAACATGCTCGCTCTTCACTCCCGAAAATTCCACTGGCATTTCATAACCGGTAAATGGAATTAATTTACCACCAAGTTGTTTGTGGATATCAAAAAAAACTGTCTTCTTCATATTCAATCTCAATTAAAGATTCGATGGAATCAAACCGAAACAAAAGTACTGTTTTCTTTACAGTGTTTAAAATTGTTTTATAGCAGAAGTAAATAATTTTTTCCACACAAGATCTCTCTGCTTCATTCTTCCCTTCACCTTGCTTGATAGCTTTTGGGGCTACGAAAAAAAGAGACTGTCTCAATCTTTTAAGACAGCCTCTTTCAATATGTTTATTACTTCAACTCATTATTTACTAAGCACCGTAAATTCAACCCTTCTGTTCATTTCACGACCTTCCGGAGTGTCATTTGGAGCAATTGGCTGAGTGAAGGCATAGCCCTTATACTCTAACCTGGTTTTGTCAATACCCCTGTTGTTGAGATATCCCACCACTGATTTCGCTCTTGCCTCAGATAAATTTGTATTTACTTTCAGCGAACCTGTATTATCGGTATGTCCTGAGATCTCCAGTCGCACTGAAGAATTATTTTCCAGGAATCGAAATACCTGATCAAGAGATTCATTTGAATCTGTTCTAAGCACAGATTTACCAGATTCAAAATAGATATTATCGAGAACCACTTTGGTACCAACTTCGATTCGCTGAAGGAAGAAATCCTTTTCTAATTTCTCATCTGTATTATAGCCTCTAAGATCAATTATATCCAGGTAGTATAAATATCCTGCTGCATTGATTTCAATTCCATATACTTTTGGTTCAGGAAGTTGTGCCCTGAAATACCCGTCAGTACCCGTCATGGCCCGAGATGCAATTGCACCTGTAGCAGGATCCATAAATGTCAATCCGGCCATTACAGTTGTGTCAATTAAACCAATGGTATCCCTTACCCTTCCAAATACCATTAATGTAGTATCAACAGAAAGCAGTTCGGGCAGCGTAAGAAAAGCGAATCTCTCAGTATAATCTGTTCCAGCAATTAAATTGTCCCTGGTTAGTGTTGAAACCTCTTTTTCGGAACCAAGAGTGATAACCTTATAGATGTCTCTCGCTCCAAATCCTCCCTCCCGGATAGTAGAATAATAACCATAAACACCTGAGATGTCTGTGGTGTAAAATATTTCATCTTCTGGTGTATTCACCGGATAGCCCAGATTTACAGGCAATCTCCAGTTACCATCATCTCCCTTTTCACTTTTGAAAATATCGAATCCACCCATTGTATTGTGTCCTTTTGATCCATAATACATTGTATTCCCATCGGCAGAGAGAAATATGCCTTCTTCGTCATATTTTGAATTAAGCAGCGGACTGGCATTTTTAGGTTCATCCCATTTACCCTTCTCATTGAGCCTTGAAACCAAGATGTCTTTTCCACCAATGGAGAGTTCAGGATTTGTAGAGATAAAATACAACTCACGTCCGTCTGGTGATAATGCTGCTGAAGTCTCCTCTGAATCAGATCCAACTTTCCCGGACAGTGATTTGGACTTTTCCCACTTCAATTTTTCCGGTTTATAAGAGGTTAATTGAATATCTCCTCCATCTACATTTCCCCGATAAATTAATATCGATTTACCATCAGGAGAAATACCCACAAGGGCATCATTGCTTTTTGTATTGAATGGTTTCCCCATGACATAACTACTTCCCAAGACACCATTCCGAACAGGACTCAGGTAAATATCCTCATAGAATTTATTGTCAATCTCATTTCTCTTCGACTTTTCGTTCAAAGGGCGTCTGCTTGTAAAAAACATAGCGGAGTCCTGATAAGCAAATTTCGGATTATAGTCATCAAATTTAGAATTTATATTTTCGCCAAGATTCTGAATGATCACCCGCTGTGGTGTCTGTGTAAATTCCTTTCCGTACTGACATTCTATTATCAGTTTCTCCAGGGCATCATTTAGTTCCATTATATCTTCAGAAGGAGAAAGTTGTGATTTGTATATCACATAATGCTCTTTTGCTTTATCAAATTCCAAAATAAGATGGTAGGCTCTACCCAGAGAAAAATGTACTTTTTTGCTAAGGTCAGGTTTTAGGTTATATGCTTTTAACAGGTAATCAATTGCTTTGAACTTGTGGTCACTATAGAGGTAGCAAATCCCAATCTTGTAATTCAGTTCAGGATTTTCTGAGTTATACTGATTGGCAAAAAGATAATGATCTTTGGCAATAGCAAAGGTCCCAATGCCAGCCTCATAGAATTCATCTCCTTCCTGAATACTTTTCCAAGCCTCCTTATATCCCTCTTCTTGCTCGGTTTTAAACTCTTTCTTATTAATAACAACTAGCTCCTGTGCAGTTAAAAATGCAGTACAGAAGAAGAATAAAACTAATGCGGTTAGGACTTTAAGTCTCATAGCCAATATTTTAATAAATTATTTACATTCCTTTAAATACTCCGAAGCCTGCTCTTCTCCAAGATCAAGTGCTGACTGCCAATCTTCGCAAGCCCCAACAACGTCACCTTGAAGCTCCCGAACCAAGCCCCGATTCAGGTAAAGTACTCCGGCAGATGGGTTCTCCAGAATAATCTCATCCAGGATAGCCATGGCAGTGACATAATCATTTTGTTTTGTTTTTGAACTGGCGGTATTTAGTTTTGCCTCCATAAATCCACTTTCCAGTTCAATTGCTTTAGAAAAATCAACCAGTGCATCCTCCAGAGAGCCTAGTTGATAATTGGCATAACCTCTATTATTATATGCAAGTGAAAGATCCGGATCCTGCTCAATTGCGACCGCAAAATCTTCTATTGCGCCAACATAATCCCCCAAAACAATTTTTACAGAGCCCATATTATTATAGGCTATTGGGAAATCTGACTGGTAGTTTACGGCAGTCTTGTAATCATATAAAGCACCGTTGTAATCTCCCAAACGACGTTTTATGCCGGCCCTGTCATGATAAGCAATCGCCATGTCATCCTTGAGATTAATAGCTTTATTGAAAAAAAACAGAGCTTTATCATCATCTTCTTCAAGCAGATATGTTAATCCTAAAAAATAGTAGCCTTCAGCATTTTCAAAGCCCTTTTCCAATGCGACTTCGAGGTATTCCTTCCCCATCCCGGTGGTGTCTGAACCAATTAGAAAATATCCCATATAGAAATAGGCCTCTCCAAGATCTCTGTCTCTGGAAATAGCCATTTCCATATCCTTCAATGCCTCTTCTATCTGATCTAATTCAGCTTTTACCCTTCCTCGTTGCAGATAAGCAATTGCATAATTAGAATCAATCTCAATACACTTTGAAAATGCCGTTATTGCATTAACATAGCTCTTATTATATATTTCCTCAACTCCGGAATTGTATGATCTTTCAAGCTGGCGACGCTCCTTGAATGATAGTTGAGCCTCCAGTACAAAAGAAAATAGCAGTAGGAAGCTAACAGTAAAGAGTAGTTTTTTCATTATAATTCGAGGTTTACAGATTAATATTTAAGCCCATAAGGTATAGCAATATTTTGAAATAGGAATCTATAGTTCCAATTTATATAACCAAATTTTTATGCAAATGGTTTCATATCTAAAAATAAATAAATTAATTTAGTGTTTTATCTTAATTTATTAACCAAGAACTGCAAATAAATGATTACTGATTTATCTTACCTGAAATCACTGGCAGGTACTGACACAAGTTTTATCAGGGATATGATAGATATCTTTGTAGAACAAATTGAGGAATATGAGACAGGAATGTCAGAATTGCTGAAAAATTCTGATTATGAGAACTTATCTAAGCTGGCTCACAAAGCAAAGTCATCAGTCTCTGTTATGGGAATGAAATCTGATGCTGATATATTGCAAGAACTGGAGTTACTGGCGAAGACAGGTGACAGAGCCGTTGAATATGAAAATATGATTGCTACTTTTTTGAAAAATTCACATATCGCTATTCGTGAACTGAATGAAGCATATCCATAAACACAAACAATATGTTAGAATCAAAAGAACTGAATGGAATAATTATAATAAACTTTAAGGGGACCGACCGTTTCAATGCTCATATTACTGAGCCAGTTAAGGAGAGTTTGCTGGGATATTACAATAAGTCAGAAACAAAGCTAATACTGGATCTTAAGGACATAAGATTTATAGACAGCTCCGGGTTTAGTGTACTTCTGGCGGCAATGAAAGCCGCTAATAATCAAAATGGACAATTCAAAATATGTAATGTAGCTAAGGATGTAAAGGAACTTTTTCAGGTTTTACAATTGCACAATGTATTTGAGTTGTATAACACATTGGAAGAGTGTATTGAGAGTTTCAATCAGAACTAAAATCTTGCTATTTTTACAGTCATAATATTTACAAATAAACAACCATGAAAAATCTTTTTTTATTATTTACAGCCCTTGTATTTCTGGTATCATGCAAGCAGGGAGAGAAACAAACAGAACAAAGCGAAGCAACAATTGAAACTGAAGTTATAAACAGTATTCTTACTGTAAAAGATGTCTTAGACGCACCTGAAAAATTTAAAGATACTGAAGTGATTATATCAGGAATGGTTACACATGTGTGCACACATGGTGGTCAGAAACTATTTATTATAGGTGATGATCCGGAAATGCACCTCCGTATAACTGTGGGAGATGGCATTCCTGAGTTTGACATTACCCTGGAAGGAAGCAGCGTGGAATTCACCGGAACTGTAAAAATTCTGGAAACTGAAGTCACTGAAGCACTTGCAAAGGAGAATGAAGAGAAGGATCATCATACAGGAGATGAAGCTCATGCCAAAGCTGAAAGTGCCAGTTACTATATTGAAGCCACAGCATTCAAAGAGATTTCATCAGAATTATAAAATTTACCTTATACCTTATTTTTCTGTATGAAATGGCGTAAATGGAACCGGTGGGTACACCGGGAATTGGGGTATGTTTTCTTCGGAATGACCATCATATATGGTGTATCCGGTATAGCACTAAATCATTCAGTAACGAAGCATTGGAACCCATCATTTGTATCAAGATCTGAGTTTATTAACAACATCGATCCTGCTCTAAAAGCGGATATTGGCAAAGAGTATATCGTAGAAATACTGGATATTTCAGGAGAAAAAGAAAACTATAAACAATACTATTTCCCAAACGATTCTTCACTAATGATCTACCTAAAAAATGGTCACATAAAGGTTGATCTTAATACAGGAAGTGCGTATTTAACAAAGATCCGAAACAGACGTGTATTCAGGGAATTTAATTTTCTCCACTATAATAAACCAAAAAAATTATGGACCTGGTTCTCTGATTTATATGGTTTTTCCCTGGTATTATTGGCAATCAGCGGATTATTCATGGTCAGGGGGAAAAAGGGGATTACCGGTCAGGGAGCTGTGCTTGCTATTATCGGAGTCCTGATTCCGCTCATCTTTCTCATAATATACGTTTGGTTCTAAGATAGCAAGTGCATTCAATGAAATGTCACCCCCGCACTACTTCTATCTATGAATAATTTCTTATCTTGGGGTTGATTGTGGAGAAATTTTCTAAGAAATGTTTCACCTTTAACTAATTCAAAATGAGTGAAAAGATTCTTGAAGCGCTCATGCAGCTTTTTGCAATTATTGCAAGACCAGAAAGTTTAGCCGCTGACCGCAGGGCTGTTGTTGAATCATTCCTCAGTAAGCAGCTAAACCAGGAACTTGTTGCTGAATTCCTGGAGGTCTACGATAGCTTCTTCAAAAAGTATACTGAAGAGGACGAGAAAAAGAACAGAAATGCAGATCGAATTCTTGCGCGTCGATCAGTTAGGGTACTGAAGATTTGTACTGCAATTAATGAAGAGCTCAAGCAACAACAGAAAGTAGTTTTTCTGATTCAGCTATTGGAATTCATTAACTCTGACAAGGAAGAGGCCAGTGATCAGGAGATGGAATTTGTAGATACTGTAGGAGATACCTTCAACATCTCTGCAGAGGAATACAAATCGATACGGGAATTTGTATTGAATGATAAGAAGCCAACTGCATCACCACATTTTCTATTTGTTGATGACTCAAAAACAGGACGCGCCTTACCTCCTGATTCAAAGCATGTATACAGGGAGAATTTATCAGGACAAATACGTGTCATTCACATCCTTTCAACGAACCTCTATTTTGTAAAATATATTGGTCAGGGTGAAATATACATCAACGGACAATTACTTGAACAGTTTAACTCATATCCCCTTAACACCGGATCCTCGATTAGAAATCAGCAGATTAAACCGGTCTATTACAGCGATATTGTTAGCTCTTTTATTGGGGACAGCATAAAATCCAAGATTGTTTTTGAGGCAGATCATATTGGATTTAAATTTCCAAATGGTGCCATTGGACTGCACGATATAAGGTTTACTGAAACATCAGGGCGTCTGGTCGGAATTATGGGAGCCAGCGGAGCAGGGAAATCCACCTTGCTAAATGTATTAAACGGAACGCACAAACCAACCTCCGGACAGGTTCTTATTAATGGAATCAATATCCATAGTGATGATCCGGCTGTAAAAGGAATAATTGGTCATGTATCACAAGATGACCTCCTGATTGAAGAGTTGAGTGTATTTCAGAATCTCTATTACAATGCAAAACTCTGTTTCGATAACTACTCTGAAGAACAACTTATTGAAACTGTCAATAAGGTACTGACGAACCTGGGGCTCTTTGAAATCAAAGATATTCAGGTTGGCTCACCATTGAATAAGAAAATCAGTGGCGGACAAAGAAAAAGACTGAACATAGCACTGGAGCTCATTCGTGAACCTGCAGTACTATTTCTTGATGAACCAACTTCGGGTCTTTCCAGCAGGGACAGTGAAAATATTCTTGATCTCTTAAAGGAACTCTCTCTTAAAGGGAAGCTGGTATTTGTGGTGATTCACCAGCCATCATCTGATATATTTAAGATGTTCGACAGGTTATTGATCCTGGATACAGGTGGGTTCCTTATATACAATGGTAATCCAATCGATTCGATCATGTATTTCAAGTCGAAAGTTCAACATGCCGACTGGAATGAGAGTGAGTGCCATGAATGTGGAAATGTAAATCCCGAACAGGTTTTTAATATTGTTGAAACCAATATAATAGATGAATATGGAAAACTGACCCACGCACGAAGAATCTCTCCCCATGAGTGGAGTGATTATTTCAGGGAAGAGTATAAGGAATCGGAACAGCCTGTAGCCACAAAAGAAGATTTACCGGAAATATCCTTCAAAACTCCAAACCGGTTCAGACAGTTTCTTGTTTTCCTGAAACGTGATGTGCTTAAAAAGCTAAGTGATACCCAATATCTGGTCATCAATTTTCTGGAGGCTCCCTTTCTTGCTTTTCTACTGGCCTTTATTGTAAAGTACTACAGCGTAAGTGTCACAAACCGATTTGGATATACCATATCTGAGAACAGCAATATGCCTGTCTATATATTTATGTCGGTTATTGTAGCCATCTTCATGGGATTAACTGTGAGTGCCGAGGAGATCATCAAGGATCGGAAGATTCTGAAACGAGAGGCTTTCCTGAACCTTAGCTGGTCTGGCTACCTCTTCTCTAAAGTTGCAGTTCAGTTTCTGCTCTCATCTATTCAGGCCCTGACCTTTGTAATAGTTGGTAACAGCATCATGGAGATCAAAGGCATGTATTTTGAATATTGGGTCGTTCTCTTCTCTTCATGGGCTGCTGCAAATGTAATGGGACTGTTGATCTCTGACAGTTTTAAGACAGTTGTAACGATCTACATTTTGATTCCATTCCTGGTCATTCCACAGATTATTCTCAGTGGAATCATTGTGAAATTTGAAAATCTGAACCCACAGATATCAACACCAAGCAGGATTCCGATATATGGTGAGATTATCACTGCACGATGGGCATATGAAGGATTGGCTACTTATCAGTTTATGGAAAACAATTACGAAAAGAATTTCTATCTGTCTGAAAAGGTGAAAAGCGTTGCAGACTATAAATCGAATTTCCTCCTGAAGAACCTGCAAAATAAGCTAGCCGTGGTAATGGATGGCTACGATAATCCGGAGAAAGCTGAATTGATCACCTATAATCTCGGTGTCATTCGCAATGAATTGGCCAAAGAGCATGAGAGCAGGTTAATCTTTAGCAGCTATTACGAAGATATTCCAACAGGTTATAAAAGAAAATTAGTGAGTCAGTTATATCCCGATCAGATCAGCGATAGTGTTCTTACTGCAACAGAAAATTATATAAAGGCACTGTCTAAGGTATATACAGAAATATACAAGGAAGCCTTCAGGGAGAACAATGCAATTAAGCAGGAATTTGATCTTGAAGAACTTCAGCAGATGAAGAGAGACAACCACAATGAGGCCCTGGCTGATTTTGTGACCAATAAAAATGAGTTTGATAAGATTATAGAATATAAGGGGGAATTAATTCAAAAGATGACGCCTATATTTCTGGATCCGACATCCAAAATGCTTAAATCGCACTTTTATGCTCCGAGAAAAATGCTGTTTGGAAACTTCATTCCAACAATCTGGGCCAATGTACTGGTCATCTGGATCATGACCATTATTCTATTTATACTGCTATATTACAGAGCTTTAAAGAGACTGCTGGATATGATGGAGAATCTGACCAGAAAGAAATAAACAAGCAGAAATTTGCAAAAGAAAAAGGGTAAACCATAGGAATACCCTTTTCTATTATCATATGAAGTAGAAACTTACTCTACAATCTCAATCATTTTGAAAGGAACTCTGATAATTGATTCATAATCTTCACCGGCTTCGAGCATATCTTCATCATCTTCTTCATAATGCCAGTTAATGATCACCTCACTCTTGCCTTTATGGATAGCTTCCAATTTCTTAAATACATCAAGTATACATTTCGATGAACTTGTGTTAAAATATTCCAACTGCACATTAACCTGTGTCAAATCAAGAGGAGAGCTGCTATACTGCTCCAACCATTCAACAAGCGGCTTATAAAACTCGATTGAGTTTTCAGGGATTGAACGGCCCTTAATCTCAATAACACCGTCTTGAGCATTGAATTTTACTGTTGGTGTCTTAGCTGTTCCTTCAATTGATAATGCTTCCATAATCTATATTTTAAAATGTTATCCGTAGTTAAAATCTATATGAACGTCCAAATTAAAAAAGCTATACTCATCATCATACTCATGAAAAGCATAATCCAGCGGATTCCCGGTTTTTCTTGCAATATCAACAAGTCCAAGTCCTCCGCCGCCTTTATCTGATAATCGCTGATGATTAAGAATAAACTTATACATATCCTTCAGTTCTTCCTTTGACATAGAATTGATCTTGTCAATTTTATTCTTGAGAACATCGATTTTACTCGTTTGAACAAAGTTTCCTGTGGATATTCTGTACCTCGTTTTAATGCGTGAAACAACCAGAATGCCAAACTTCTCTTCGTATTCATTCTGCATGCCTGGAGGAAGTACATCAATATGATGGTAAAGATTTTGTAAACTCTCTACCAAAACATTATATACCTTTTTCCTGATTTTTGAATCCTCACTGATATCATCCATGCGAGCTTCAACTACCTCAAGCACATTACTGATCAGCTCACTGGAAACATTTCCTTTGTAAGCAATCAAAACGTCGTCGCCGTTTAACTTAGAGTAATACTCGTTTACATCAAAGCTCATTTAAGCTTTATTTGTTTCAGGTGAATTATACAAAATTTCTCGCACAGCAAATATATAAAAAAAATCGCCATACAAAACATGTCTGTTACGAACTTAAATAAGAGAACCAACTCTTATTAGTAAACTAAAAATAGTTAAAAAATCTTGCACTGCACAATATTTAACAACTATTTCATTTTTTTTCAATAAACGACCTGTTTTCTATGACAATTGTACTCTATCACTTAATTGAATCACGCTTATGCTCCTTTAATTTTCCCTTGAACAATGAATATTTTACATATCTGCATTCAAGATTTGAGTTAAATAATGTCAATTTTCTATCAGGTTTTAATCCAATAAATTTAAGCGCTTCCAAATTTGAAGTAAAAATCCATGCTTTTGACCCTCCAAACTTATGTTTCAGAGCAGTTCCTATTCCGCGATACATCGATTCAATGTCCAAAACAGTTATTCTCTCTCCATAAGGAGGGTTTATGACAAGCAGGACCTCCTCATCGGGTTCCGGGTAATTCATGAAATCAATCTTTTCAACAGAAATGATATCATCCAGTTTAGCCGATCTGACATTGGATCTCGACTGACTCACAGATTCTGAATCTACATCTGAAGCAATAATAGGCACCTTTATATCCCTTGTGGCTGGCAGATTCTCAAGAACCCTTGCAAAAAGCACAGGATCAAAATCCAGCCAGTTCTCAAAAGCAAATTTCTCACGAAAAACTCCGGGAGGAATATTTCCGGCTATCAATGCTGCTTCAATAGCAATTGTACCAGAACCACACATTGGATCGAAAAATGGAGTTTCACCCTTCCATCCTGTAAGCATTACCATTCCAGCTGCTAAAACTTCATTTATGGCAGCAATATGATTTCTTGTCCGGTATCCTCTCTTGTGAAGTGAATCGCCGGAGCTATCGAGAGATATCAGAAATGAAGTTTCTGTAACATGTACATTTATTCTTATATCGGGGGATTTGGTATTGACAGAAGGTCGCAGCGTCGATTTATCTCTAAACTGATCAACGATGGCATCCTTGATTTTCTGTTCTACAAAGAGGCTATTGGTAAATACTTTAGAAAAAACAACAGCATCAATTGCAAATGATTTCTTAACGGTCAGATACTCAGACCAGTCAATTCTTGAGATTGAGGTATACAGCCTCTGCGCATTATAGGCATTAAACCTTGTTATCGGCATAAGAATCCGCAATGCGGTACGCAGACAATAATTTGCTTTATAAAGCAATGCCCTCCCACCTGAAAAATTGACACCCCTGTTAACAGGTTCTACATTTTCAGCTCCCAGTGCTCTTAGCTCATCAGCAAGGATATTTTCAAACCCCTTCAGTGTCTTTGCGTGAAATGTTTCTGTTGTTGCCATTATTCTATAATATATTTTTCAATTGCTTCAGTAGCATTATTGAAGCGATCATTTGATTCTCCCCGGATAACCTTGTAAGGATAATCCAGATTTATTAAATTTTCCTCATATAAATTGAATAAACCAATGCGCATTTCTCCCCCATTTTCCCGTACCGAATCCGGAATCCATTCCAGGTCAGGATAACATAGCAGTACAAGGTCGGGTTTCTCAGCTTTTAACTCTGCCTCAATCCAGTCCGGACATTGTTTGTAAACTACTTCAAGCCATACTTTTGTAATCAAGAGTCCTGTATCGAAGAATACCCATTTCTGATCACTGTAGCTCTGCCTGAATTGCTCCATCTGCTTCCTTGCAATTTGCAATACATCCTGTTGCGTATAAGGTCTGCCTATCTGCTCAACATAATCCCTTGCAAACTCCGGTATCCATATACCTTTATAATGCTCAGCAAGGTATTTACTCAACACGCTCTTGCCCGTCGATTCAGGGCCGGAGATTATTACTCTATTGGTTTTCATGCAATGATCTAAGTTCACGATTCCATTGCAAATAGCCAAACACCGCCATTGCACTATATATAACAAACAAGATTGCAGTAGGATAGAGCCCTTTATATATATACAAAGCCATCGAAATTAAATCAATAGCCAGCCATAATACCCAGTGCTCAATATATTTTCTTGTCAACATCCACGTTGCAACTACACTCCCCGAGGTAGTAAGGGCATCCCAATATGGAAGCGGTGAATCGGTAAATTTGTCAAGCACCACTCCAATAACAATAAAAAAGACAATAAATGAGACGAAAGCCAGAAATGCCTTCTTCCCACGTATTTGTCCAAGTGGCATCTTCACCCCTGTTCTCTTTTTTGCAGATGTCCAGGTAGCCCAGCCATAGAAACTGATAAACAGGTAGTACACATTCAGTCCCATGTCTGCATAAAACTTCGACTGGAAAAAAACAATAATATAAAGTGCAGCACTCAGTATCCCCATAGGCCACAGAAGAATATTCTGTCTGATGCTAAGGATAAGATATACAATACTGAGAATCACTCCCAGCACTTCAATGTAGTTATCAATCAACCAGTTCACCATCTCAACCGGATTGTTTTAACTTCTCTTTATATAGCTTTGGATGTGATAAGATATCTATCGACTTAAGGAAAATAACATCAGATTCATTATATATCTCATAAAACTTATCTGAGTCCCAGAGATCTCTTGCAGCATAGGCCTTAAAAATAACTTTGATATGGGATTTGGAGATATCCCAATCTTCCTTTTCAAAAGCAAGTCCTTCGTTCTCAGCATAGGAGATCAGTCCTTGCAAAATCTCATCACTTACCTCAAAATTCTTCTTATAAGATTTGAATGTATCATATTCCAGTTTCAGTATCTCCCTGTTCTTATCTACATACTGCATCATATATTGATTGAATATTCCCTTCCCGATCATATCCCTGTAGTACTTTGAGTAAGATGTAGTATCAAGCGGAACAAAATAGTCCGGCATAATTCCACCACCTCCATAAACGGTTCTTCCCAGGATCAGTGTTTTATACTTCTCACCATCCGGAAAAAGAATACTATCTGCATTTGTCAGTTCACCACTGTTATATCTGTTAATGATGTCCATGGCATACTCTTCATATCCATTTTCATAAGATTTCTGTATCAATCGACCCGTAGGAGTATAATAGCGCGCAACGGTAAGTCTGATCTCAGAACCATCGCTCAGGTGCAAGGGTTGCTGAACAAGTCCTTTCCCAAATGATCTTCTTCCAACCAATACTCCTCTATCCCACTCCTGGATCGCACCACTAACGATTTCACTGGCTGAGGCAGAGTTTCTATCGATCATAATTACCAGCCTGCCTTTTTCCAGCAAGCCTCCTCTTTTTGATCCATATACTTTCCTTGTGTATTTATCGCCTTCAGTAATTACAATTTCTCTCCCGGAAGAAAGAAAATGATCTGCCAGTTCAACAGCACTCCTTAAATATCCTCCACCATTTCCTGTAAGATCAAGAATCAGGTTTTCCAGTCCCTCTTTCTTCAGCTCCTTCAGAGCATCTTCAAATTCATTGACAGTGGTTTGAGAAAACCTTGAAAGCTTAATATACCCTGTACTCTTATCCACCATGTAAGAAGCATCCAGACTATACATTGGGATTTTATCACGGACAATGGTAAAGTCAAGCTCATCGCCTGTATTTCTTCTGAATATGCTTACCTCAACTTTGGTTCCTTTCTTTCCCTTTAATCTTTTTTGCACTCCGGCAGTAGATATCCCAATCCCCGCAACAGTCTCAGCATCAACCCTGATAATCCTGTCTCCTGCTCTCATTCCCACCCTTTGGGATGGTCCCCCCTCAATGGTATTAATAATAAATATTGTATCGTGAAGGATATTAAAAGAGACTCCGATACCTTCAAATTCACCACTTAACTGCTCGCTCATCTCCTTAATATCATCTTTACTGATATATGAGGAGTGGGGATCCAGGTCATGAAGCATCCGGATGATGGTATTCTCAATTATCTCATTCTCATCAATTGAATCAACATAAAACTGACTGATCTTTGCCATCACCTCCATGAGCTTCAATCCACCGGCATGCCACTGAGCTGATGCAGCAGAAAATATCATCACAAAAGAAAAGCTGAGTACGATATATTTTATATTCTTCATTTTAAAGTTCTTAGTTTTAAACTTTGTACTTCTTTCTATTCCCACTCAATCGTAGCCGGAGGTTTTGAACTCACATCATAAACAACACGATTTATGCCTCTTACCTTATTAATGATGTCGTTTGAAACGCGGCTAAGAAACTCAGCCGGAAGATGTGCCCAGTCAGCAGTCATTCCATCAGTAGCTGTAACAGCTCTCAATGCAACCACATATTCATAGGTACGCTCATCTCCCATTACACCAACAGACTGAACAGGAAGAAGCATTGTACCGGCTTGCCATACGCGGTCGTACAGACCATAGCTCTTCAAGCTTTCAATAAATATATAATCAGCCTCCTGTGCAAGCCTTACTTTTTCACGACTTACTTCCCCAAGCACCCGGATACCTAGTCCGGGACCGGGAAATGGATGTCTCTTTAGAATATGTGAGCTAATCTCAAGGGAGTATCCTACTCTGCGAACCTCATCTTTAAAGAGAAGCCGAAGTGGTTCTACGATCTTAAGGTTCATTTTCTCAGGCAATCCACCTACATTGTGATGAGATTTTATGGTGGCTGAAGGTCCATTTACGGATACTGATTCAATAACATCGGGATAGATAGTGCCCTGTCCTAACCAAAGAATATCACTTAATTTCAGCGACTCCTCCTCAAAGACCTCAATAAAATTTTTTCCTATACTTTTCCTCTTTTCCTCAGGCTCTGAAATACCTACCAGATCATCGAGAAATTTATCAGCAGCATTTACACCAATAACTTTCAGACCCAGATCCTTATAAGAATCCAATACTTCCTGAAACTCATTCTTCCTGAGCAATCCGTTATCAACAAAAATAGCGGTAAGATTATCACCAATTGCCCTATGCAGCAAAACTGCAGCAACTGTTGAATCTACGCCCCCTGAGAGTCCCATCACAACTTTATCGGCTCCAAGTACACTCTTCAATTCACTTACGGTAGCTTCGATAAAAGACTCTGGTGTCCATGCCTGGGTGCATCCACATATCTCTCTGAGGAAATTACCCAATATCTTACTTCCCTCTGTAGTATGATACACTTCCGGATGAAACTGAAGTCCATATATATCCTCATTTTCAACAGCATAAGCACCAATAGCAACATCGCTGGTACTTGCAATGATCTTATAATTTTCGGGCAAATGTTCGATTGTATCACCATGAGACATCCACACCTGTGTATTTAAAGGAACATCTGTAAGCAATGGATTGCCCGTATCTATTTCTGTGAGACGTGCACGCCCGTATTCTCTGGAATCCGAAGCATGAACCTCTCCTCCAAAATGATGCGCCAGATATTGTGCACCATAGCAGATGCCCAACAATGGTAATTTTCCT
The DNA here is from genome assembly GCA_030589895.1 of Bacteroidales bacterium. Taxonomy (GTDB): domain Bacteria; phylum Bacteroidota; class Bacteroidia; order Bacteroidales; genus JAUUZQ01. The sequence continues at coordinate 23 of JAUUZQ010000021.1, read as the reverse complement.
TTTATGGTACTGATATCCGGAAT
>JAUUZQ010000155.1 GCA_030589895.1 Bacteroidales bacterium | reverse complement strand
GCTATTCTGACCCTCTTTTTCATCCCGCTGCTTCTTGCAGCTGAGACTATCGAGGAATTTATAAAAGAGCTCCCCATTACCAATGTAAAAGTTCTTGAAAAAGAGTCGTTCTATGGAAGTATCTACGAGATCATGTTTGAACAAGCCATCGACCATAACAATCCTGCTTTGGGAAGTTTTTCGCAGCGCCTCTACATTTCTCATATTGATAAAACAAGGCCGGTGGTATTGAGTACAGCAGGTTACTCCGCAAGCTATTACTATACAACAGAACTGGCTATTTTGTTGAAATGCAACCAGATCATTGTTGAGCACCGTTACTTTGGGAAAAGCGTTCCTGAAGGTGATGATTATACCTATCTCACAACCTGGCAGGCCGCTGCAGACCACCACCAGATTATTGAGAAATTTAAAGAATTTTATGAAGACAAATGGATTACAACAGGGATTAGCAAAGGTGGACAAACAGTGATGTACCATAGCTTCTATTTTCCGGATGATGTTGATGCCAGAGTACCTTATGTCGCGCCCTTGAATAATAGCACTGAGGATCTCAGAGTATATAGTTTCCTGGATAAGGTTGGATCATGGAAATGCCGAACAAAAATTAAAAAATTTCAAAAAAATATTCTGAAAAATCAGGATGAGATTATTCCTGCTTTTAAAAAGTTTTCTGATGAGAAGTCCTATACCTATGAGCTGGTTGGAGGAGTAGAAAAGGCATTTGAATATTGTGTATTGGAGTATCCCTTTGCATATTGGCAGTGGGGCTATGTCAGTTGTTCAGATATTCCAACAAAAAAAAGTGATCCGAAAAAAATAATACAACACATGAACTCTGTTGCAAGATTCGATTACTTTGCAGATAAATTTATCATCGAATACCGCCCCTTCTTCTACCAGGCATTAACAGAAATGGGATATTATGGCTATGAGCTTAGTAATTTTAAGAACCTGCTCAGGCATGTTGATGAATCCGGATTTGAATTTACCATGCCTGAAGGGATGACTGTTACATTCGATCAAACTTCCCTGAAGGGATTAAATGAATATATCTCAAATGAGGCAGAAGACTTTATCTTCATATATGGCGAATGGGATACATGGTCAGCTACCGCAGTTGAGCTGTCAGGAAAAACCAATTCAAGAGTTTTCTACAACAAAAAAGGATCTCACCGTACAAGGATCCGCAATATGACCTTTGATCAGCAGGAAGAGATTTATACGCTGTTGGATTCGTTTTTAAAGGAATAACTGATATTTCTTTATGGCTTGAGGCAGTTCGTTTATTATTTCTTCTACAGAAACTTCTCCACCGTGGGCCGGATAAAATACTTTGCTTCCCGTATCGATCAGCTTCTTCCAGCTTTCCAGTACCTGGTTCTTATTTTCCGCAAAAGGAGGATAGTGCTCTTTCCCTGATATTCCAAGCATATTATCACCAACTATAGCCACTCCGTTTTCAAGTATTACAGAAACTGATCCGCCGGTATGACCCGGAGTATGCAGAATATATCCGGGAATACCGTAATCTGTGAGATCCAGACTTTCCTTTACAAGTACATCTGGTTCGGCACAATCTATTCGTTGAATCCGCTTTGCAAAATTTCTTCCAAGCCATGCAAGGAGTTTACCCTTCCACCGTGTTCCATCAGGAATGGATGTATATCCTTTGCGAAGATGAGCGGCTTCATTTTCATGCACTATCAGACTTGCATTCGAAATTTTTACTAATTCAGCTACACCACCTGCGTGATCGTAATGGCTATGACTAACTACAATAAGTTTTAAGGATTCCAGGGAATGTCCGACTTCCTGAAGAGATGCTAAGATATGATCGGTCATTCCTTTGTGACCGGTATCCACCATCATTGCAACGCTGTCTGTGTAAACGAGGAATCCGGATACATTGGAGAAAACAACACGCTTAATGCCAGGCTCTTGTGGCTGCATCACTTTACATAAAAATCCATGATTTTATTCTCTTCGAGATAAGCTTCCAGGTGATCATTTATCTGTACAGGACCAACTCCTGCGGGCGTTCCTGTATAGATAAGATCACCGGTTTTCAGGGTTACAAATTGGGAGACATAAGCAATAATCTTGTCAAAACTGAAAATCATATCCTGTGTATTGCCGGTTTGAACAGTCTCTCCATTTAATTTCAGATGAAAATGAATCTGATTTATATCCTTAAATTTACTTAGCGGGAAAAATTTACTGACCGGAGCTGAATAGTCGAATCCTTTGGCAATTTCCCAGGGCAGCCCTTTGCTTTTCATTTCAGCTTGCAGATCCCGGGCTGTAAAATCGATTCCCAGTCCCACCTCACTATAGTAACGAGAAGCAAATTTTTCCTGTATGCTTCTTCCCAGCCTGTCAATCTTTATCACTACCTCAAGTTCATGATGTACATCTTTAGAAAACTCCGGATAGAAAAAAGGACGATTTCGAATTACCAATGCAGAATCAGGCTTCATGAAAAATACAGGACGCTTTGGAACCGGATTGTTTAGCTCCTTTGCATGGTCAATGTAGTTCCTGCCAATACAGATAATCTTCATTTCCTATAAATTTTATTTCTTTAATCCTCGTAACTTAATAGCTGTAAGTACTTTCTTGGTATAGAGAGGGAAATCACCCTTCATCATCCATCCGTAATATCCGGGATCCTGAGAAAGTACATCTTCAACAGATTTCCCCTTGTGCTTGCCAAAATTAATTATCTCAACATCATTTTCATCGTATATAATTCTACCTGCAAAGTCTACATTTCTGTTGTGAGATGAGAACTCTGACAGACTGTTAACATCATTTGTAAGATTATCATAATAATCAAGCTGTGACTTTAAGATTTCATACGTTGCGCGCGTATCTGCCTCTGCACTGTGTGCATTCTCAAGGTTTTTGTCACAATAAAACTTAAAAGCGGCAGTCAGGGTACGTGGTTCGTTCTTCATAAAAATAACCTGCACATCAATGAATTTTCTTCTTTTCATATCAATGTCCACATCAGCTCTCAGAAACTCTTCAGCCAGCAATGGAATATCAAATTTGTTGGAATTATAACCAGCGAGGTCACATCCTTCAAAATCTTTTGCAATAGATTTTGCAATCTCATTAAACTGAGGAGCATCCTTTATATCCTCATCCTTGATGCCGTGAATCTCAGATGAAGCGGGTGGAATTGGAATTCCAGGATTGACCCGAATAGTTTTACTGCTCTCATTTCCATTTACTTCTATCTTCAGGTAGGATATTTCTACTATCCTGTCGTTTGCCACATTTATTCCAGTGGTCTCAAGGTCAAAAAAGATAATTGGGTTTTTTAATTCTAAATTCATATCAAATGTATTGTGCGTATAAAGGTAAATGGAATTTGTGGCTTATGAAAAGGTATTTTCTAAAAAAAGAAACGCGCCACCCGGCGCGTTTCCACAATTGAATATTTTAATTGATCATTAAAGCACTTAAGTATTGATCATCATCGGCATCAACAACATCAGGATATCCTCATTTTCATCGTCTGAACCCGATGGTAGAAGAATTCCTGCCCTTGTGGGATCCGACATCTCCATGATCACATCTGAGGTAGCCAGATTGGAGAGTATCTCGATCAGGAAGGTGGACTTAAATCCAATTTCCATGTCTTCACCTTCGTACTGGCAATTTAATCGTTCATTCGCAGAAATCGAGAAGTCAATATCCTGCGCAGAAATAGACAACTGATTGCCTGAAAGTGCTAGTTTTACAAGGTTACTGGCCTGATTTGAGAAAACTGACACACGACGCAATACATTGTAGAATTCAACCCTGTCGATTGTCATTTTATAAGGATTATCTGTAGGAATAACAGAATTATAACTTGGGTAATTTCCTTCGACCAAACGACAAACCAGTTTATAGTTAGTCAGTGTAAAAGCTGCATTTTTATCATCAAATTCAAGCTTTACAACACCCTCCTCCCTGGGTAGAATATTTTTTAACAAGCTTGCAGGTTTCTTAGGCAGAATAAATGATGAAGCAGCCTCAGCATTCACATCTGTTCTCTTATATCTTACCAGCTTATGCGCATCAGAAGCTACAAATGTTGTATCGTCAGGAGAAAGTTCCATGTAAATACCATTCATAACGGGACGAAGTTCATCATCTGCTGTTGCAAATAAAGTTTTATTGATACCACTAAGCAATACCTCACCTTCTATTTCCAGTGATTGCTTCTGATCGTCTTTAAGGACAGGCATTTGTGGATACTCTGCGCCATTTTGGCCCATGATGGTAAATTTTCCACTCTCTGACTGGATGACAATACTCATGGCATTTATGTCAATCTCAAAAGTGAGCGGAATATCTGAAAATTCTTTCAGGATGTCTGTAAGAATTTTTGCAGGGATAGCAATATCACCTGATCCGTCTGTATTTTCCAGCTGTAATGAGGTAACCAGAGTAGACTCAAGATCTGATGCTGTAATTTTCAACACTCCTTTTTCCATTGAAAAAAGGAAATTATCAAGAATCGGTAATGTATTTTTATTACTAATGACCCTGCTAACAGCCTGAAGATGGCTAAGCAATTCGATACTGGATACAACAAATTTCATTCCTTATTCTTTTTATAATTATTTAATAATAAAGCAATTAAAAAAATGATACTCCCTTTACACTTCGGGATGGTTAATTAAAACCAATCTCATTCATTTGAACTATCAATAATACGAAAAAAAAAGTGATTTTTGATATGCAGTGTTGGTTAATATTAGTTGATGTAGTGAAGATATCTCATTGCAATAATTCCACAGAACTTATACTGCCATTGAACTTCCCAAATTGATCCTGCTCAAAGAGAGTTGTTCATAATTCTATTTAGAAGGGAGATAATTCTCTAAAGATCTCATCAGTACATCCAAATGTGTGTAATTTACTATCAAAAGTTGTGGATTATCATTATGCAAAACGAGGGCATTAAACAGATCCGGGCTCTCCTCCCCCTCTTTAATCCACTGAAATACCCCCAGCACATTCGTATTCCCCAGGAAATCTGTAATTGTTATCTCAGCAGATGGTATTGAGGGATTGAAATCATCAGGGATCATTTCCTGAGGAAGCTTATCTTCAAAGCGAATGGCAACAAAGTAGGAAAGCAACATCCTGATTTTCCGTTCTTCAACCATGACCTCATCTCCTTCAATATTCATAATTTGCAGGTATGCTGCAGTATCCTGGCTAACAGAAAATCCACTTCCCCGCAAAGGAATAATTCTTAATTCAGATATCTCATTCGGCAAAAGGTCAATTAACAAATGCTCACGGTAGTGATTCGGATTCAAAGAAAATACTTTTTCCACAGACAAATCGCTATATCCCGGGAGCTCAACCATATAAGCATTTTTGCTTCCTTCCTGATAAATTACAGGTCTTCCCCTCAGCATAAAGAACATAAATGAAGTGGATTTCTTTTTTCCCCGGTAAAAATTCAACACAATATATTCTCTCAAATCCGATACTTCCACTAAGGTAATGATTGACAATACCCTAAAATTTGAAGCTGTGTAGAGAAGACTTTCAACTGAAGAATTGTTTAGTACCTCACCATTGTCAAGTTGCCATTGTAAGCCAGGCTTGAACATCATCAGGGTGTCAGCCATCCCGGTCAATTCAATTTTATCAATTTTTTCAGGGGATTTAAGTAGCAGGCTGTCCTTACCACCATCAACTGTGCTCCACCGATCATTAAAGATCAGTAAGATTGCACCGGCAGATGCCAGCAGCATGAATATCAGAATTTTCAGGCGGGACTTCATGTTACGAAGTGTATTTTTTCTTTCGAAAGTAATAGAAAGCTATTCCAAACAACAAAATTATAACAACAGGAAGCAGTGTATTGATAAGAATCCATAAACCTGACTTCTTTTTATTGTTAATTATTTCCCTGTTGAGCATTCTGATTTTAAACTCACGTGAACGAAGCTCCATCAGTCCAAGATCATCTGTCATATAATTGAGCAAATTCATCACAAACTCCAGGTTGCCAAACATCTGACCCGAATACTCTTCTAATCCCAGCGGCATTGGCCAATAGCGTCCTCCCTGGAACCGAACTTCATTTCGGATGATATCTCCATCGCTTACAACAACCATGCTTGTAGGCTTGCTCTGCTTAACTATTTGAATATCCTGAGGATACACACCTGAAGGCACTGCGTAATTCTTATAGAATGACTCAAAACTTCCCTCAAGCAAAATGGCAACAGGCAGGTGTTTTTGGATAAGAATATTTGGATCCGGTTCACTCACAGCATCTTCCACAAGTATTCTCAAAGGAACCCTCTGACTCAGACTATTTTCGGAAGATGCAAGCAAGACAGTTTTCCTGATATTATCATCCGGATTATCAAGTGTATCCAGGGCCGAAACAAACTGACCTTTAATATAATTTAATCCGCGTGTTATCGGATGAGAGGGATAGGCAGTAAAAACCGGGTAGTATTTCAATGATTTCAACACAAATTTCTCCTCTTCTCCTGCGGGGGCAATATTAACCGGAACTTTGAAGCATTGCATATCTGTAATCAGATTATAATCAATGCGTACACCATATTTAAATAGCAGATCTTCAATATTAATTTCCTTGGGCAAACCGATAGTCATACCGGATGCCATGCTATCAGCCTCGGTTAATACAGGATCAAGGAACCACAATACCTTGCCTCCTTTCATAATGTACTGATCAATCGCAAACTTATCTTCTTCTCTGAAAGGAAAGAGCGGCTGTGCAATAATAATGGCTTCATAATCATCAAGAATCCCAACATTGCCATTAATAAAACCTCTGTCAACCTGGAAATAACTTCTCAGCTCCTCCATAATACTGAATGTCTGAAGCGAATCAAGTTCACCATGCCCTTCAATAAATGCAATTTTCGGCACCTCATCCAATGTCAGACTGAATATGGCCCTGGTAAACTCATATTCTATAGATTGAATTGAGTTATTAAGATTGATCTCATCAGGAAGTGAGCGATTCAACTTTAAAAGGTTCAGGGGAAACTCACTGCCACGGTAGGATACAATTGCACCCGGAAAAATATACTTTTCAAGCATTCCTCCTTCAGCATCGGGGACCTCAATAGACTCGACTCTAATCCCCTTATCTCTAAGTCCGCGAATTACCTGTTTACGGATCTCAGTATCAGGTTCCTCGAAAAGATTGATGAATTCATACTGCAAATAATCACCTCCATAAGCCCTGAATTCATCCAGCATCTCCTTTATTGCCAGCTGAAACCTTAAATATCCCGGAGGCAGTTCTCCATC
>JAUUZQ010000065.1 GCA_030589895.1 Bacteroidales bacterium | reverse complement strand
TACTGATGTTCCACTTCCATTGGCTATTCTGACGCGACGAGTTCCATTTAACAATGACGGAGTACTTCGCTCTTCAGGTGTCATAGAGCTGATAATAGCCTCAATTCCTTTGAAAGCATCATCATCAATATCCATATTCTTAATGGCTTTCCCCATTCCTGGAATCATTGCAGCCAGATCCTTCACATTACCCATTTTTTTGATCTGTTGGATCTGAGACATGAAATCATTGAAGTCGAATTGATTTTTGGCTAGTCTCTTCTGAATTTTTCTCGCCTCCTCGGTATCGTATTGCTCCTGTGCTTTCTCAACCAGTGAAACAATATCACCCATCCCTAAAATCCTGTCGGCCATTCTCTTTGGATGAAATACATCCAATGCATCCAGCTTTTCTCCTGTACCAACAAATTTAATAGGCTTATCTACAATAGATCTGATCGATAGAGCAGCACCACCCCTGGTATCACCATCGAGCTTTGTCAGTACAACACCGTCAAAATCCAGGCGATTGTTAAATTCTTTCGCAGTATTTACAGCATCCTGTCCTGTCATTGAATCCACAACGAATAATATCTCATTCGGATTAACCGCATCTTTTATTGCAGCAATCTCGTTCATCATCATCTCATCAATAGCCAAACGACCAGCGGTATCAATAATAACAGTGTTCTGTCCGTTTTTCCTTGCCTCCTTAATTGCAGCTTTGGCAATTTTCACCGGATTTTTATTATCCTCATCTGAATATACAGGGACATTTATCTGTTCTCCTAGCACCTTAAGCTGATCAATCGCAGCCGGCCGATAGACATCGCAAGCTACCAGTAGAGGTTGCTTCCCGCTTTTTGTTTTAAGAAGATTTGCAAGTTTTCCTGAAAATGTGGTTTTACCAGATCCTTGTAAACCAGCAATAAGAATAACATTTGGACTACCTTTCACGTTCAGTTCAGCACTCTCTGAGCCCATCAACTCTGACAGTCGTTCGTGAACGATCTTCACCATCATCTGGTTCGGCTTTATGGCAGAAAGAATCTTCTGTCCCATAGCCTCCTCCTTCACCTGGTCGGTAAACTGTTTGGCTATTTTGTAATTCACGTCAGCATCAAGTAGTGCTCTTCTAACCTCTTTCAAAGTTTCTGCCACATTGATCTCCGTGATCCTGCCCTGTCCCTTTAATAACTTAAACGACTGCTCTAATCTATCCGATAAACTCTCAAACATAATCTTATACTTTTCTCTAAATTTTCTCGCACAAAAATAGATAAAAAAGAGTTAAGATTAAAATAGAAAATGAATGTAGAATAATGACCACCCTTAGCTCCGGGAGAAGCAACATATCTATAACAAAAGCTACGCTCGCTTATAACAAAAGCTACTCTCGCCTGCCCTCAGCTCCGGAAGGAGCAACATATCTATTTTATTCAGCAACCTTAATCTCACTAAGAAATACTATATCTTCAACATCCGAATAATCATAAATATAGAAACCATCTTCTCCAATTGTAAACAAAAGCGTATCCAGTGGTATAACATCTGTGGCATGGATATCAGGGAATTCCGCAAGCTTATTATTCTTAATACTTAAATTATTTGTTGCATCATAAACTACCAGTCCATTGTCTCCCTGACAAATGAAGAGTGTAGTTCCGGAAATACCTAAGCCATACGGCTCATTCATGGTATAGGATGCTATTCTATAAGGATTTGATTTGTTCGAAACATCAATCACGTCTAATAAATCTGCAGTACCACCACACATATTTCCCGACCTAAGTGTTACATAAGCAGTATTCCCACTCACTACTACAGGATCACAACTGGTAACATGACTGTATTCAGCAGTTTTAATTGGATTATCCGGATATTCGAGGTCCAGAATATGTAAGCCGGTTGTAGCACCCAGGTACATGTAATCATCATAGATAAACATTGTTTCCAGTCCCCAGCCTACATATTTATCATAAGTCACTTCAGGTGCATCAATATCACTGATATCGATCACTTTGAGTTTGCTCGATTCTTCAAGCATATAAAGATACTGATCATAGGTGGAGAACCTGGCCATGGAACCTCCAACACCGTAAGAATCACCTCCTCCGGAAACTACATTTCTAGTGGGTGCTTTGGAACTTATCATGTCATATTCATAATAAACGCCCCATGGATAAGGATTGTAGTTAATTTCCTGCTTGTACTCTTCAATAAGCCATTCTGTTACAACACCCTCCTTATTGTCAATTTGAGCCAATGGATAGTCAAAATCATAAGGTGGCAATGTGTAACTTAGAATACTATCGATCCTATTTACTTCAATAGCTTGCAATGGATTACTTACATCAATAAGTACAAGATCTACATAACTATCAGCGTAGAGGATATTATCTTTAATGGCCATGTCAACATTTCCAGGTATATTGATAAAAGCGATGGCAGTTGGTGTCGAGGGATCAGAAATATCGATTACATGAATCCCTTTCATATACTCATTGATAAATATATAATTATCCTTGAAATATATTTTCCCGGGTTCAAGCATAGGGGTAGGATCTTCAACTTTGACTGCTTTGCGCAAGTCATCGTATGTCATGTAAACCGGAACATTGGCAATATATGTTTGAAATTTTTTGTCCTCACATGATGAGAATAATACTACCACCAGTAGTAAACTTGAGATTATTGAGATATACTTTTTCATTTGTATAAAAATTTGTAATTATTTAAAATTAACATAATTAATAATTCGTTTCACTCGTTTGTGTTTTTTGACCAAGTGCCCGGCTTACCTGTGATATAAGGATTTGCTTTATATGTTAATTTTTCTTTTAAGATGCATCTTGATGTGGAGGGGTTGCGTCAAACGCAACCTTTCTTTTGAAATCATCATCCTGAAGAAAAATCCATCTACGTTAAAGCAATATTATTATGAACAAGAAAATATTCCTGCTGATTATCATATTTATAATCCCAATAATTCAGATTTTTGCTCAGAACAAAGATCAGGTTACCCTGAAGAATGGTTCTGTGATCAGGGGAACTATAGTTGAAATTATTCCGGATGGGAAAATTACCATTGATGATGCAGCTGGTAATACCTGGGTATTTAATATGGATGAGGTTGAGCACATCAATCAAATTGAGAAACAAAAAAGTATATTTTCAGATCCCTATCCGGAAGGCTGGGTCAATATGACTTCCATTGGTTTTCTTGCAGGTTCACGAAACAGTATGCAAGTCGCGCCCTTCAGTTTGATAACTTCCTTTGGGTACAAAAATGCAATGGGTTTCTACACGGGGCTTGCTACCGGCCTCGAATTTTTAAATATCAATCATATCCCAGTTATGGTAGATTTTCAATATTTTACTGAAGATAAGGAGGTTACGCCTGTTTTTATATTCAGGGGAGGGTATTCGATACCTTCTGCAGTGAATACTGATTATTACACATATAAAGGAGGTGTAGCAGCTTCCATTGGAGTTGGATTAAAAATTAGAAGCAAGGAGAATTTCGCATGGGATGTAAGTGTATTGTATCGCTATATGCAGATAAATTATACAGAATACCGTGATTGGGATCAGCAAGACTACAAGTTTACTGATATATATAACCGTCTCGAATTGCGCCTTGGATTCTATTTAAACTAGCTAACTAAATTTCCTTCCTGAAGGTGTGTGGAATTTCGGTTTTGACAGGCAATTAAGGTTTAGCCGAAGAACTGCACACCTTTTTTCTTCACTTGCTTATTGAATCTTTTTCTTCCGGGAAATATTATTTTTTTGATAAAATTCCAGAATCCTCGAATTTGTAATTAATTCCCATAAAGCAATTTGAATAAATTCGGAACTTTCTTCTTTTAAGTTTTATCTTTGTCCTTTCAAATGGAAAAGGATGAGCGATAACAGAGAGCCGATTTTTGAAAATGAAGATTTTATGCTTCTCTTACAGAAGTATGAAACGATGAAGAAGGATACTAAATCTGTCTTTTTCGATGTAGAAGAGTTTGAGCAGATAATTGATTATTTCCTCGAAGATATGCAATATGAAGCTGCTACAGAAGCAGCTGAGCTTGGATCAGTTCAGCACCCTGCCTCGGTGGAAATTAAATACAAGGTGATTCATATATTAATGGAGCAGGGGAATTCAAAGAAGGCCTTACTGGTCTTAAGAGAAATTCCCTCATGGGAACATTCGAATTCTGAATACCATTTTCTATATGGTACTGCTTTATGTCAGACCGGCAAACCTCATGATGCTGAAAAAAGCTTTGACCATGCGCTGACTATTGCCACTGAGGATATTTTTGAAGCCCTTCAAAATATTTCAATAGCTTTTGAAAACGCAAGGCATTTTCATCTTGCAATCAAGTACTTACTGCTTGCGTATAAAATTACTCCTGATCATCTTTCTGTTCTCTATGATCTTGGCTATTTTCATGAGCGCATAGATAAATTTAATGATAGCATCTTATATTACCAGGAGTATTTAGACCATGACCCATTCTCTGAAAATGTTTGGTATAATCTGGGTGTTGTCTATTTCAAAACCGATCAGCCTGAAGAAGCTGTTAATGCATACGAGTATTCTATTGCTTTGAATCCTGATTATGCCTCAGCCTACTTTAACAAAGCAAATGTATGGGCAAGTATCAATCGCTTTGATAAAGCCATTGAATCATTTATGGAATTTATCGAAATCGAACCTACCAGTATCCAGGCACATTGTTTTTTGGGTGATTGCTATGAGCAGATAGAGAATTACGATAGTGCTTTGTCTGCCTATCAGAGAGTTATTGAAATTGACAATACAGAATCTGAAGGCTGGTTTGGCGCCGGAATGATATATTATCAGAAAAATGATTTCAAAGAGGCGATTACATATATCCTGAAAGCGCTGGAGTTTGACGGGCAAAATCTCGATTATTGGCTTAACCTGGGTTATGTCTACGAGGAAGCCGGGAAAAATGATGAAGCTATTAAATGTTATCATCATATCACTAAACTCGACAGAGCCGATAAAGAAGCATGGCTGGCGCTAACATCTTTGACTATGAAGGATGGTGATTTTGATAAATCACTTAATTATTTGCGGGAAGCATTTTCTCAATTCCCTGATGACGACAGTATTAACGTGAGACTTGCTGTGTCCCATCTTAAGCTTGGAAAGACCTCATTATGTCTGAAATTTTTAGAAACGGCATTGAAGCTGAATCATAAAGCCAATTCCGAGTTTGAATACTATATTCCTGTAGATTTACAAATTGATGCTATTCAAGAACTGATAAAAAAGTATAACCAATAAATATTTCATTATGAACTTCAATATTTCACATATCCCCGAAAGAACGGAAAAAAACAGGGATCACGGACTAACCATGATGATGGATAAAGGTCTTAGTCTCAGAGAAGTCGAGAATTTTGTAGAATCGAGTAGTGACTTTACCGATCTGATAAAATTTGGATTTGGTACAGCCCTGATAAGTACAAATCTTGCGGAAAAGATCAAAGTTTACAGAGAGGCCGGAATTGAACCCTATTTTGGAGGTACATTGTTTGAGATGTTTGCAGTGCGAAAAAATATTGATGATTTTAAAAGATTTGTTGATAAATATGGCATTGAGACTGTAGAAGTCTCTGATGGCTCCATGAGAATTGATCCGGATGAGAAGGTCGAATATATTCTTGATCTCTCAAAATCGAAAAGAGTATTATCAGAAGTTGGAACAAAAGTTCAGGGATTAAATATCCCCAACGAAGTATGGGTGAGAAATATGAAGGCTGAACTTGAAGCAGGTGCCTGGAAGGTTATTGCTGAAGCCAGGGAATCTGGTACAATTGGCATATATAACGCTGACGGATCCGCCAACAGAGAGCTGATCGATGATATAATGAAAGAGATCTCTGTAAATGATGTGCTATGGGAAGCTCCTATTAAAGCACAGCAGGTTATGTTTATTCAAATGGTCGGTGCAAATGTGAATCTTGGTAATATAGCTCCAAATGAAGTTGTTGCACTGGAAGCACTTCGCTGTGGCATGAGAGGAGATACATTTTTTGATTCATTACCTAAGGAGTATCTGGATAGAAAACTCTGATTCTTTCTCAACTAAATTATCAATCATTGAAAAATTCACTTAAACAATACCTGATTGTTCTTCTTAAAGGTATGGGCATGGGGGCTGCAGATGTAGTTCCAGGGGTTTCAGGCGGAACCATTGCCTTCATCACTGGAATATATGAAGAACTTATACATTCAATAAAATCATTTGACCTGGAAGCCATTAAATTATTCTTTTCAGGTAAATGGAAATCGTTCTGGAGTCATATCAATGGTACATTTCTTTTGTCCCTGTTTGGCGGGATATTTATATCGGTGATTACCCTGGCAAAATTACTGGAATACACCTTGCATGAATATCCAATTCATATCTGGTCTTTCTTTTTCGGATTGATACTTGTGTCATCTTATGTGGTTGCCAGAAAGGTTAAACAATGGGATTATTCAAAATTTATGGCAATTGTCATTGGTCTGGGAGCCGCATTCTATGTTACAAGTGTGACTCCGACTCAAACGCCTGATGACTCATGGTTTATTCTATTGTCTGGTGCTTTAGCCAGCTGCGCAATGATCTTGCCGGGTATTTCAGGAAGTTTTATCCTTCTGTTGCTTGGGAAATATGAGTTTGCCCTGCAAGCTGTAAATGAGATGGATATCACTGCTCTTTTACTACTTGGTGCGGGTGCAGCGATTGGATTGATCAGCTTTGCAAAGCTTCTTTCCTGGTTATTTAGTAAGTATCATGATATTACAATTGCTGTATTAGCAGGATTCATGCTTGGTTCATTAAATAAAATATGGCCATGGAAGGAAACGATAGATTCTATTCTTGTAAATGGAGAAATAAAACCTCTGATTGAGAAAAATATTCTTCCGCAAATGAGCAATGGAGATCATCATTTTCTAATGGGCATACTGTTTATGCTTGTTGGTGCTGGTGTTATCATCTTAATTGAACTCGTACTAAGTCAAAATAGCATAGAAAAGAGCTAAAGGTTTGCAATTTTAAAGTATTAGTGCTTAATTGAGTTATTATTATTCTAATCGATTATGCGAAAATATGGACTAATTGGTTATCCGCTGGGACACAGCTTTTCTAAATCATTTTTTACCGAAAAATTTCGGAAAGAAAAAATTAAGGATGTTGTATATCTTAATTTCCCTTTGGAAAAAATAGAAGATTTTAAAGCCCTTTGCAGTAGCGATCCGGAGATTCGGGGTTTCAATGTTACAATACCATATAAAGAGAGCATTATAAAACACCTCGATGCACTTAGTGAAGGAGCACGGGAAGTTCAGGCTGTCAATACAATTTGTTATTGCAAAAAAACTAAGCAAAGTGCCCTGATAGGACACAATACTGATGTGGACGGATTTAGGAAATCATTGGAGGAAAGTATTAAAGAGAAACCTAAACAAGCAATAATTCTTGGAACTGGCGGATCCTCAAAAGCAGTTTCATTTGTTTTAAGGGATATGGATGTTAAGATTATACGGGTGAGCAGCTCAATGAAGGAAGGTTCAATCTCTTATGGCGAATTAAGCAAAGAGATTATCGAGGGATCTCAACTTATTGTGAATACAACTCCCCTGGGAATGTTTCCGAATATCGATGATTCTCCCGATATACCTTATGAATATCTGAATAACAGGCATCTTTTGTTTGACCTGGTCTATAATCCGAAAGACACCTTGTTTATGAAAAAAGGGAAGGAGCAGGGAGCTCAGGTTGTAAATGGTTATCAAATGCTGGTATACCAGGCTGAAGCTTCCTGGGCTATCTGGAATAGAAAATAATGACAATGCTATTATCAATGGCATAGCCTGTCTGAATCCTTGTTAAGACACCTCTTAGTACACTATATCCACCAAAAATAATCCATTTGCCGGTGCCGACATACCCGCACGACCTCTCTCCTTTGCCTCAATAATCGATTTGAATTCTTCAATGCTTGTCTTTCCGGAACCAACATCAAGCAAGGTCCCGACAATGGAGCGAACCATATTTCTTAAAAATCTATCTGCAGTTATTTCAAAAAGATGTCCTTCATCTGTAGCTTTCCAGCTGGCATGAATAATCTTACAGTCATTTGTTTTTACATCGGTGTGTAACTTACTGAAACTGGTGAAATCTGTATAGCTAATCAACAGATCACATGCCTCAGCAATAAGGTCCACATTTAATTCCCCGTAGAAAAAATAATTATAGAGTCTGTTGAAGAGTGGTTTACTCCTGCTAATGCGGTAATGGTATGTTCGCTGCTTTGCTGAGAATCGCGCATGCAGCTCATTGCTGACAGCTGATATTCTATGGACCACAATATCTTTAGGTAAAAACTTATTTATGCTGAAGATGAGATCCGCTCTGCTTTCGAGATCCCTGTGCCCGGAATCAATATGTGCCACAAAATAGGAGGCATGTACTCCGGTATCTGTACGTCCTGCACCTGTAAATTTTATCTCTTCTTTCAAGAGGGTACTAAAGACCTTTTCCAGCTGTTTCTGAACTGTTGTAGCATTTGGCTGCACCTGCCATCCGTGGTAATTCGTTCCATCGTATGCAAGCTGAATGAAGTATCTGCTCATAGACTCAAATATATTAACAATTTTTAACACGTTCAAGGCTAGATTTGTAATCAGCTACATTATTTTTGTATCGCATATAACTAAAAGCATAAACTTGGAAATTAAATATATTATTTATGATTGAGACAGTGAATATCAAAGAGCTGAATGAGCGCATTAAGCAGGAGAGTGAATTTGTTGATCTGGTGACCATAGAGATGCAAAAAGTCATTATTGGCCAGAAAACCCTGATTGAAAGATTGCTCATTGGCTTACTATCAGATGGACATATTCTTCTGGAAGGAGTGCCTGGATTAGCTAAAACATTGGCTATTAGCACACTTGCTAAAACAATTCAGGCCGATTTTAGTCGAATTCAGTTTACACCTGACCTTCTTCCTGCAGATTTAATCGGTACAATGATTTACAGTCAGAAGAAAGAGGAATTTATGGTCAAAAAAGGGCCGATTTTTGCTAATTTTATATTGGCAGATGAAATAAACAGGTCGCCTGCGAAGGTTCAGAGTGCACTTCTGGAGGCTATGCAGGAGAAACAGGTTACTATCGGACAGGAGACTTTCAAGCTGGAGAGACCCTTTTTAGTGATGGCAACACAGAATCCGATTGAGCAGGAGGGAACATATCCGCTTCCGGAGGCACAGGTTGACAGATTCATGTTGAAAGTGATCGTAAATTATCCGGGGAAAGAGGATGAGAGACAAATTGTAAGAGAAAACCTCGGTAAAGTATTTCCTGAGCCAACTGCAATACTAAAGGCAAAAGATATTCTTAAGGCCAGAGATGTGGTGAAGGATGTGTATATGGATGAGAAAATCGAGAATTATATTCTTGACATTGTTTTTGCCACAAGGTATCCGGATCAGGCAGGCCTGGCACAATTTGTGTCCATGATACAATACGGAGGCTCCCCGAGAGCAAGTATAAACCTGGCGAAAGCAGCAAAAGCATATGCTTTTATTAAGAGAAGAGGATATGTAGTTCCGGAAGATGTCAGAGCTATTTGTTATGATGTGCTAAGACACCGAATCGGATTAACATATGAGGCTGAAGCTGAGAATATTACAACTGAAAATATAATATCTGAAATACTTAATAACGTAGAGGTACCATAGAGAGATGAAATTGAGAATGCTCATATCCGGTTTGGTAATGCTAGCCATGGTTCAGGGAAAATCACAAGAACTGATTGATCTGACTAAGGATGAAGTAAAACTCGTTATTAAAAAGGAACACAAAGCTTTTTCACCAGATAGATTAGTTGTGAAGCAGCAATTCAATTATCTGAAATTTGTGAACAAAAGTCAGACGATAACTTTAATCGTCTTTTTTTCCGAAAACGATATAGTTACTTCAACAAAGATGGTGTGCGACTATGCCGAATATGATTTCATTCTTGACGATCTGAATGAGAAGTACAAGAAAGCAGGTAAACAAAAGTGGCAATATGAAAGTGACAATGTTACCTATTTAGTGGAGATGAAAGATAGGGAGTGGTACTTCACAGTATGTAAAAGTAAAAAGGTCAAAAAGAAATCAATATTCAAAAAGCGGTGAGAGAGAACACAGATCTTCTTAAGAAAGTTCGTAAGATTGAGATCAAATCACGAGGATTGACTCAGCAAGTTTTTGCAGGGCAGTATCACAGTGCCTTCAAAGGAAAAGGTATGACTTTTTCTGAAGTAAGGGAATACCAATATGGTGATGATGTAAGATCGATCGACTGGAACGTAACAGCCAGGTTTAATCATCCCTACATAAAAATGTTTGAGGAGGAGCGCGAATTAACTGTTATGCTGCTTATTGATATAAGTGCCTCAGGTGACTTTGGATCTGTCGTTCAATTAAAAAGAGAGCTCATTACTGAAATTGCTGCTATTCTTTCATTTTCAGCCATCGATAACAATGATAAAATTGGTGTATTACTTTTTAGCGATAAAGTAGAAAAATTTATTCCACCACAGAAGGGCCGAAAGCACATACTGAGGATTATTAAGGACTTACTGGAATTCAAACCTGATAATTCAGGTACAAATATCTCTGAAAGTCTGCGATATCTGACCAATGCAATAAAAAAGAAATGTACCGCCTTTCTGATTTCTGATTTTAGGGATAAGGGATATGCAAAGTCCCTGCAAATAGCAAACAATAAGCATGATATAGTTGCGCTTCACATATTCGATAAGAGAGAGATGGAGCTTCCACGAATCGGATTAATAAGGGTGAAGGACAATGAAACCGATAGAGAAAGGTGGGTTGATACAGGCATGAGGAAGGTTCGCGAAGATTACGCAAGAAAATGGCAGAGCCATTATGATATGATGCAGGAAATTTTTAAAAAATCCGGAGTGGACAATGTGTCGATTGATACAGGAAGTGATTACGTAAGGCCACTTATCAAATTATTTAAAAAGCGAGGTCAATAGATGAAGACAAGGATTTTTATCATATCACTCTTATTTAGCTGCTCATATTTATTGAGCGCACAGATTATTTCTGTGCAATCAGTTTTGAGTAGTGACACTATATCTATAGGAGAACAACTAATTTATAGTTTTTCTGTGGAGACAGGCAAAACAACAGATGCAGAATTTCCAATATTTTATGATACGATATCATCTGAAATTGAAGTTCTGGAGCTGATAAGTATTGATACCTCCTTTTTTGATAATCAAAGAATTATCTCAGGTAAATATCTTGTTACCAGCTTTGAAAAGGGATTCAGTGTTATTCCTCCCTTACCAGTTATTTTCAGTTTTGGGGAAATTATGGATACTGCCTATTCAATACCACTTATACTTACAGTGATTTCTCCTGCTATAGATACAAGCCTTGCCATTAAACCTATAAAGCCACCGATGAATACACCTGTTTCACTGAAGGAGGTATTACCATGGGTAGCGATAACTTATGGCGGAATGCTGATAATAACCTTGTTCATCGCTTTGATTTGGATAGCCATTAAACGGAAAAAGGAGCCTGGAATTTTTCAGGTGAAACCAAAAGAGCCGGCACACATTGCAGCACTGAGGGAGCTTGATAAGTTGAAAGATGAAGGTCCTGCGGAACATAGCATGGTCAAAAGATATTATAGCAGATTGACAGACATTATCAGGATTTATATATCTGATCAGTATGGGATGCAAGCCCTGGAAAGTATCACTGATGAGATTCTTGAGAATTTCCGTCTTATGAATCGAGGCAATGATAATTTGAATAAAATGCTAAAGGAGCTGCTGGAACTGGCTGACCTGGTAAAATTCGCAAAGGAGGATCCTTTAAGGGAGGACAATGAGCAGCACTTGAATAATGCATATAGCTTTGTTCATGAAACATATAATTTGTTGGTAGCTGAAGATGAGGAAGCAGGCAACAATGAAAGTGATAGTGAAACGAATATGAACATAACAGAAGATAACAATAATCAGTAGAGAGATGAGTGGGATTATATTTGCAGATCCGGGTTTTTTCTACCTCTTTATCATAATTGGACTTATGATAATCTGGTATGTGTGGAGAGGTCGTAAAAGTACGGCTACTCTATCTGTCTCTGGATTTGAAGGGTTTTCAGAAGGGAAAATATCCCCAAGAGTCTGGCTTCGGCATATTCTTTTTGTACTTAGAATAACAGCCCTGAGTCTTTTTATCATTGCGCTGGCCAGACCTCAATCGACCAACAGGTGGGAAAAGGTTACTTCGGAAGGAATTGATATCGTTATGGCAATGGATATCTCCGGAAGTATGCGGGCAATGGATTTTAAGCCAAACAGGCTGGAAGCTGCAAAAGACGTGGGGATAGAATTTGTACATTCAAGACCGGATGACAGATTTGGTCTGGTTGTGTTTGCAGGGGAGAGTTTTACACAGTGTCCACTGACAACAGACAGGGCTGTGGTAACAAATTTCATGAATGAATTGAACTTTGGGATGGTAGAGGACGGAACAGCTATAGGCATGGGACTTGCTACTGCGGTAAATAGAATTAAGGAGAGCCGAGCGGATAGTAAAGTAATTATTCTCTTGACAGATGGCGTTAATAATCAGGGCGAAATTGGTCCGGTTACAGCAGCTGAGCTCGCATCTGCTTATGGAATAAGGGTATATACAATTGGAATTGGTTCAATGGGAATGGCTCCCTTCCCCGTGAAGGATATGTTTGGAAGAACCGTTTTGCAAAAAATGGAAGTTGAAATCGATGAAGATGTTTTGAAAAAAATTGCCGTATTAACAGAAGGAAAATATTTCAGGGCTACCAATAAGGAGAAACTTAAGAATATCTACGATGAAATAGACCAGATGGAAAAAACCCAGCTTGACGTGAAGCAGTTCAGCAAAAGAAAAGACGAGTATTTTCCATGGTTATTGGGAGGCTTGATTTTAATAGGATTAGAAATAATATTCAGATATACAGTATTTAGAACGATACCATAGCAAGATGGAGGAGATTATACAATTTGGACAGGATTACATGCTTTGGGCCTTACTAACAGTTCCGCTCTTTGTGCTGCTGTACTTTTATTCTGTAGCCAGGAGAAAAAGTCAGCTAAATGAATTTGGGGATTCTGATTTGGTGAAATACCTGATGCCCGATGCATCAATATCAGCTTATCGATGGAAAATTATCCTCTTAATAATGGGATGGGGTCTCATTATTATTGGCGCAGCAGGACCAAGAATTGGATCCAAACTAAAGGAAGTAGAACAGAAGGGAAGAGAGATAATTATTGCTTTGGATGTATCAAACAGTATGCTGGCTGAGGATATTAAACCTTCAAGAATCGAACGTGCTAAACAGCTGATTAGCCGAATGGTTGATGAGATGAACAATGATAAGATCGGTTTAATTATTTTTGCAGGTGATGCATATACGCAGATTCCAATTACGGATGATTATCCAAGTGTAAAAATGTTTCTTGCAACAACTGGTCCTGAGATGGTCTCTAAGCAAGGAACAGCTATAGGATCAGCCATTGAACTGGCGATTAGATCATTCCCATCAGATGAGCAGTCAATTAAAAATGATGAGAGCCTGAAAAATAAGGCTATCGTAGTAATTACAGATGGGGAAAACCATGAAGACAATGCCATTGAGGCTACCAAAGCGGCACAGGAAAAAGGTATAAAAGTCTATACTGTTGGATTAGGAAATCCAAATGGAGTACCCATCCCAATTAAACCGGGGAGCACTACAAAAAGAAGAAACAAGGATGGGACAGTGGTTGTAAGTAAGCTCAATGAAAAACTATTGATCGATATTGCAAGGGAAGGGGATGGAGCTTATATTCCTGCAAACAGGATAAATGGATTAATAGAGGAGCTTGATAAATTGCAGAAAACTGAGTTTAAGAAAAAAGTGTTTGCTGATTATGCAGAGAGATATCAATATTTTTTAGGATTTGGATTTCTTCTTCTTTTCATAGAAGCGATAATTCTCTTGAGAAAGAATCCATTTATCAAAAGAATAAATTTATTTAATTCATAGAATGAAAAGAATTGTAACAGTCATATTATTCCTGATGCCTATTATGATCTACGGTCAGTCTGAAAGGAAATTAATCAGAGAAGGTTATCGATCATATATGGATGGTGAATTCAACGAGGCTGAAGTGGATTTCAGAAAAGCTGAGGATGTGAATAAGGAGTCTTTTACAGCAAAATATAATACTTCAACTGCCCTGTACCAACAAAAGAAAATTGAGGAATCAGCAGAACGCTTTGAAGAATTATTATCGGAAACGTCAGATATTGATGATCAGGCAAAGCTCCATTACAATTTGGGAAATTCATATCTGGAAAGTAATAAATTGAAGGAAAGTATTGAATCTTATAAGAAGAGCCTGCGTTTAAATCCAAAGGATGAGGACACCAGGTATAATCTTGCCTATGCCATGGAGAAGCTTCAGGAGCAGCAACAACAGCAACAAGATCAGAACGATAAAAAGAATCAGGATCAAAATAGTGAGGATCAAAATCAGCAGCAAGACAAGAAAGACCAGGAAAATACTGAAGAGAATCAAGAGCAGCAGGATCAAAACAGCGATCAGGCTGAAGAAAAAGAGCAGGAACAAAATCAAACTGCTCCTCAGCAGCTAAGTAAGGAGGATGCAGAAAGATTGCTAAATGCTATACTTCAGAAAGAGAAAGATGTGAAGGAGAAAGTTGATAAGAAAAAGGCAGCAGCAGCAAAAGTTAAAAATGAAAAAGACTGGTAAGAAATGATGCGTAATAGACTATATATATTGACATTTCTGGTATTACTTGTGAGTCTGCAGGTATCAGGACAGAAAGCCCAATTTACAGCTTCAGCACCTGCTACTGTACAACTTGGTCAGCAATTTCAATATATAATTGAAGGTAATGAGCGGGGTAACATAAGCCTTCCCTCCATGGATAATTTTGATTTATTGGGAGGTCCATTTTCAAGTTTATCTTCATCAACTCAGTGGGTTAATGGTAAAATGACTGCCAGCACACGTGCTACTTATACCTATGTTTTCAGGGCAAAAAAAGCAGGTAATATGAGTATGCCACCTGCAGTTGTCAGGGTGAAGAAGAATGAGTATAAAACAAATGAAGTAAGTATCAATGTAATTGGTTCTTCCACCTCAGAATCAAACACTGTAGTTGGAGCGAGCAAGGTATCTTCACAGGGGAACACTCAAACTCCGGCTGTATCAGCACCTGTCTATCTTAAGATAATACCTTCCAAACGCGAAGTCTTTGTAGGAGAACAATTTGTTTCTGAATTAAAAATTTATACCAGGGTAAACACCAGACCATCAGGTGGTTTAAAAGATATGCCATATGAGGGATTTTATAAACATCTTATAGATCCGGACCAAACTTCCCAACGTGAAATGATTAAGGGGGAGTCATATGTAACACAGGTTCTTCAACGCCATGTGCTGATTCCACAGAAATCAGGTAAGATAGTTATTGAACCATTCGGATCTGAATGGACTATTCCACAGGAAGTCCAAAGAAATCGTTCGAGAAATGCTTTCGATAATTTCTTTTCTGACCCATTTTTTAACAGTGTGCAGAATGTTCCCACAGAAATCTATACCAAGCCTGTTGCAATTAAGGTTAAGCCTTTTCCAGCCGGAGCTCCTGAAGGTTTTACAGGTGCTGTTGGTTCATTTAAAATGACAGCCAAACTATCCAATGATAAGATAGTTGAGAATGATGCGCTGAGCATGATTATCTCTGTTTCAGGAAGCGGAAATATATCATTACTGGGTATCCCCGTTGTCGATTTCCCTCTGGATCATGATGTCTATGAACCAAGCAGAAAAGAAAAAATAAGTACATCAGGAAACAGGATTAGTGGGACGGTGACATTTGAGTATCCTATGGTAGCAAGACATGCAGGGAGTTTTAGGATATCACCCGTTAAATTTTCATGGTTTGACCCTCTGGCAAAGAAATACAAAACCATTGAGACTGAAGAGTTTACTTTTGTAGTGGAAAAAGGAGAGTCTGACGATGATAATGGACAGATATATGTTTCGGGTCTCAGGGCGGAGAGTGTAGAGGATATTGGTACTGACATTCTTGATATTGACAGAAACTCTCTTGATTTAACGAAAATAGCTTACTCTCCCCTTAATAAGCCATGGTATTGGATGCTATACCTGATTTCAGCCATCGTCTTTATACTCTTTGGAGGATTACTCAGGATTTACTTTAAGCAGAGGGCAGATGTTAGATTAACCAGGAACAGAAAAGCAAACAGGCTGGCAATCGGAAGACTTAAGAAAGCAGATAAAGCAAGAAAATCGGGAAAGAGTGAACTGTTTTTTGAGGAAACTGAAAAGGCAATTTGGGGATACCTTGGAGATAAGCTGGGATTGGAATTATCATCTCTTAGCAAAGAAAAAGTTGTTGAAGTACTGGACAATACAAACGTTTCTGAAGAGGACAAAAGTGAATTATTCAGAATCATGGAGGATTGTGAATTCTCGCGCTATGCACCTTCACAGGAGAAAGGCAACATGGACAATCTTTATATGGAGTCTATTAAACTGATTAAACGTTTGGAACAGAATATTCAATAGGGTAATACAGGAAAAATGAAAAGAATTATTCTGCATATTTTGATAATAGTACTTACAAGTGGAATGGTATTTGCCAATTCTGACAGTCTTTTTGTGCAAGCCAATAATCTATATTCCGAAGGCAAGTTCGAAGAGGCAATAAGTACCTATCAGGAGATACTGGATAAGGGCTATGAATCTGCTGAGCTCTATTATAACATGGGAAACTCAGCTTTCCGTTCAAATAAAGTTGGTTATGCTGTTTTGTATTTAGAAAAAGCACTGAAAGCAGATCCCGGCTATGAGCAGGCAGAAAAGAATTTGAAATATGTTTCTCTGTACCTCGAAGATAAACTTGAAAGCGTTCCGGAACTGTTCTTCAAGAGATGGATGAAAAGTTTCAACTCTATGTTCTCTTTGCTAACATGGAGCATGATCTCGATAATTCTTTTTATTGTACTCCTGATTTCCTTACTGCTATATATATTCGGAGCCCGAATGTTACTCAAGAAGAGTGGTTTCTTTATTGGAGTGATTAGTCTTTTGTTATTTGTATTTGCATTTAATGCCACCATACACTCCCATAAAAAAGTAACTCAGCCAGAAAATGCAGTAGTCCTGTCTCCATCAGTTGTAGTGAAAAGTTCTCCCAGCGATTCAGGTACAGATCTGTTTATCCTTCACGAGGGAACACGATTGATCACTGACGAAACTGTTGGTGACTGGATCGAGATCAAAATTATCGATGGCAGAGTAGGTTGGCTTAGGATTAAGTCGCTGGGTGTTATTTAGATAATTTACTGAGACTTAATTATTGTATCTAACAAATACTCATTACACTTGAAAATTCGAATCATTAGTTGGAATTTTCAAGGATAATGTGGTACATTTGAATATGATAAACAGGACAAGAGACATAGATCAAGTTAAAAAGCTACAATCAATTTTTCCGGTAACAGTTTTGTTAGGTGCCAGACAAACTGGTAAAACCACCTTGGCAAAACAATTACAGGCTCAACATTATTTCGATCTTGAAAACCCGGTTGATCTTACTGCTCTGGAAAATCCAGCAATTACCCTCGGTAAATTAAACGGGACAATTGTTATTGATGAAATTCAAAGAAGGCCAGATCTTTTCCCAACCTTGAGATACTTAGTTGATAGCAATCCAAACCAAAAATATGTGATACTTGGAAGTGCTTCAAGAGAATTAATCAGGCAAAGTAGTGAGACTTTAGCTGGTAGAATTGCATATCATTATTTGTACGGATTTAATATTGAAGAAACTGGTAGCGACAGTACCAATAAACTTTGGCTTCGAGGAGGTTTCCCAAGATCATATCTTTCTGAAAACGATGAGGCCAGTAAACTTTGGCGAGAAAATTTCATAACTACATTTTTAGAGCGTGACATTCCTCAATTGGGTATTAGCATTCCCGCGCATACTCTTCGCCGATTCTGGATCATGCTCAGTAATTACAACGGACAAATTATTAATTTTTCAGAATTATCAAGATCATTTGGAATATCCGACACAACGGCAAGAAATTACATTGAGCTACTGGAAGGAACATTTATGATCAGACTGTTAAGACCCTATTTCAAAAACATAGGCAAACGACTGGTCAAAAGTCCAAAGCTATACTTCAATGACACAGGAATATTCCATTCATTACTTTCGTTATATACTACTGATCAGCTTATTAATCACAATAAACTTGGATCTTCCTGGGAGACTTTTTCCTTGTTTAATTGCATTCGCATTCTGGAACTGGGGAATGAGGAGATGTTTTTTTACGCCACACATTCCGGAGCTGAAATTGACCTTTTTATTATGAGAAATGGAAAAAACTGGGGTATAGAGATTAAATATCAGGATGCTCCTAAAAAGACAAAGTCATTGCATTCCTGTATCTCTGACCTTGAGTTAGACCATTTGTGGGTAATATATCCTGGTGAGAAAGACTATATCCTTGACGAAAAAATTTCTGTTATTTCTATCCTGAATATAAAGCTGATCAAGCATGTCATTGACGGTAAGTGAGCTAACACCATTATGCTGTCCGACAAAAAACATACCGATAGTCAAACTGAACCAGTCATACTGAATAAGAGGAAAGAACAAAAGGCACTTAGACTGACATTTGAGAGTTGATCAAAGTTTTTTCCTACTTTTAAGCAAAATTTACACAATCTTGATCTACCCGTCTAACTTCGAGCAAAAAATTGGCTTCACACGTATCCGTGAGCTCATCACAGAGTATTGCCTTTTTGAACCTGGTCGTGAGCTGGTTGCGAATATGCTAATGATGAAGTC
>JAUUZQ010000192.1 GCA_030589895.1 Bacteroidales bacterium | reverse complement strand
GCATTCTCATATCCCTTGATATCATGGTAAATAATAAGATCTCCTGCTTTGTTCAATTCCGGATCCAATACTGGCGTCGAAATAATCTGGTCAACTTTTCCACCTTTTACAGGAACACTATACAATTCAGACATTAATCCTGTAGGATATTGTGTATTGCTAACAACATCCTGACGAACTGCAGAAAAAAGGATGTTGCTATCGTCAGCACTGAAACACCCTGGCGTTTCATTGCCTGAGTGATATGTTAATCTCCTGGCTTCACCACCTGTAACAGGCATTACGAAAATGTCAAAATTTCCATAACGGTCGGAAGCAAATGCAATCGTTTTTCCGTCTTTACTCCAAACAGCTGCATACTCGTAACTTTTGCTCATTGTTAATGGTGCAGCTGTTCCGCCCGAAGAAGGAACACTGTAAATATCTCCCTTGTAGCTGAAGAGGATTGTCTCACCATCAGGTGAAATTGCGGGGTAACGGAGCCAGATTGCCTTCTCCTGTCCTGATATCATCAAGACTGAAATATTGACCAAAAGAATTGTGAAAATGATCTTTAAATAGTTGACTGAACGGTTCATTGCGATATGTGTTAAATACTATTTAGATTCTGAATAAAACAACTCAAGATAGAAAAAAGTTCTGAATCAGTAGCTTGTTGTATAGATATATCGCACCTCCGGAGCATTTTATTTTGTGAGTACTCAGCCCTGATATTAAACCTTCTTACTGGCAAGCAGATCCAGTACAAACCATATCAGAATGGAGATCAGGTAGATAATGATTCCATACAGCGTAGTAATCATTGATATCTTGATTCCTCCATAAATCATTGCCGGAGAGATGTCAGCAGCTTTTTCAATTACAGAAAAAGCAGTGTATAATCCAATCAGCTGACCAAGAATTCCTGTGATAATGGAGAATAATCCAATTGATTTGATGTGGGGCAAGCGGCTGCGAATTCTTATCCTCTCCTCATCATTGTTCTTTAGAATGGCTATCAAGTTGAACAATGAATAGGTCACCATCAGCACCAGCAAAATTGTGAGGATCGACATAAAAAGTGTTCCTCCCATGTAAAATAGATCTTTCATAATATTTCAAATTTAATTAATAATTCTTGAATCAAAGTAAGGGTATGCACATGGAGCAGTCAATGTAGAATCCGATCTAAAACCTGTATTCTGTCGCAAAAAATTGAATAGTATAAAATTTCACCGCATATTTGAATTAAAATAGCGTGCATGAAGAGATTTTATCATATTATTTTTTGGCTGGTTATCATCATCATACTCATCCTTATTTTTGGAAATTCATGGGATAATTATTTACACTCTTTCTATTTCGTGTCTCTCCTGTTTCCAATTGTTGTTGGGACTTCCTATTTCTTTAACTATTTTCTAGTTCCCAGATATTTACTACAGGGACGTTATCTTTTCTTTGGACTATATATGTTGTACTTAGTGATTGCCTCTCTTTACCTTGAGATGCTGGTGCTGACATTTTCATTTGTCTATCTGGCCAATTTTAATTTAGGCGATATGGGTGCTTACGCTTCAGATGCTTTTATTTTGGCAATAGTACTCTACTTTATAGTATTCGCAACTTCATTTATCCTGATGGTAAATCAGCTCTACTTGAACCAAAGACAAATTAAACTTCTAAGAGAGGAGCAGATAAGAAACCGCAATACTTTTTTGCTGGTCAGGGCAGAGCGAAAAAACAGGCAGGTAGATTTTAAGGAATTGCTATTTATTGAGAGTCGGGCAGACTATTTAATATTGGTCACTGACAAAGATGAGAAGATAATCACCAGGGAGAAGATTAGCCATGTTATCAAAAGATTGTCTGATGATTTTATAAGAATCCACCGCTCTTTTATTGTGAACAGGGTAAAGGTTAGTGCCTATAATTATGAGAGGGTCCAGGTAGAAGGACTTGAACTTCCGGTGAGCAGAACGTACAAGGAAAGTGCACTGAAACTTCTCTCAAAAAATAATTCAAATGAAGAATCATCTTAAATTACTCTAAATTTTATTAAATAAATCAGGCTAACACCCACCGCATACCGTTCACCGCCCTGTGCCTACTGTTCACCGCCTTGTACCTAATACCTACTGTCTGCTACCTACTGTTTATTGTATCCCGTCTTCTACTTCCTTGTTCAAAGCCAATGTGCTACATTGTTTTTTATCATTGAGATTTTTGTGCTAAATTGTATCTGATTTTATTAAAACCCTCAATATTATGACAAAAGCAATACAATTGAAGCGCGATGGAGTTTTTTCAAACTTCTCAGGTAGTGAACATTATGATCTTATTATTATTGGATCAGGATTAAGCGGACTCTCTTCCGGATTGATGTGGTTGAAGAATACCAGTGGAATGAAAACCCTGATCATTGAGCAGAACAGCTACCCGGGTGGATATAGCACTGCATACGAACGTGATGGTTATGTTTTTGAAACTACCCAACTCTTTCCCGATATTATTGATATTCTGGATTACCTGGAGATAGATATAGAGTTGAAGAGATTTGATAAGAATTTTATGCGCAGACTTGTTGTGGATGGAGATCAGGTTGATGAGTATCAGATTCCAGCCGGAGCAGAGAATTTTACAAAATATCTTGTTAAGAAATTTCCTGATGATGCTGATAAAATCACCTCACTGATGGATTATTCAGTTGATATGTTTAAGCAGGTTAGAAAGCTTAAGGCAAATGCAACATTGGGAGACACCCTTGCAACACCTTTCAAGGCCCCAAAGGTAATTGCAAATCTGAGCCGAACTTATTCAGGTTTATTGGATAAATTCAAGATTACTGATCCGAAGTTGAGAGAGGTATTGGAGACGTTTACTTCATTTTCAGGTGTTCCATCGGATCGAGCCTCTGCTATATTGGCAACCGGTGCGATGCTTTCATCTATGACCAGATGCTTTCGTCCATATGATTTCTTTGATGAATTTCCAGCCAGGCTTGCTGAGAAATTTCAGTCGCTGGGAGGGGAACTCCGCTTCAACGCAGAGGTTGAAAAGATTGTGGTTGATAATGGAACTGTTACCGGAGTGCGCATTAAAGGAGATGAGAATATGATAAAAGCCGACAAGGTGATAACTACGGTTGATCCTATGCTTGCCCTTAAGAAGTTGGTTGGTGAAGAGCATCTTACTGAGAAGTATATTCAAAAACTTGACAATATTATCATGTCTCCATCATCCATCAATGTAGCTCTTGGGCTGGATGATAAAATTGATATGACAAAACTTGATCTCGATTATCCTTACAATGTTGTCTCAACCGGACTGGGAACGGCAGAGAAGTTATTTGATGGTTTTCTGGCAGGTGATCATGCTTTTTCGGAGGATTGCTTTCATGCTGCAGTTATTTGCCCCTCCCTGACAACAGGAGCTAAGAATACAATTACTATTCGCAGTACTCCATGGGCCTTGAGCAATTGGAAGGACATGCGGGAGAATGATTATAAGAAATATGTTGCTGAAAAAGAGAAGTGGGCTGACTTTTTAATTGACATAGCTGAAAAGTATTTTATTCCAAATCTTAGAAAACATATTGTTGTAAAAGATATTTCAACACCGGCCACATATGCCAGATATTCAGGCTCACCAACCGGAAGTATCTATGACATGGCTTCCCTGGTCACTCAGTTTGGCCCAAAAAGGTTATCCATGAAAACTCCCATCAAGAATCTGTATCAGCCCAAATTTGCCCATGGCTTGTATGGAACAATGATGAATGGGGTTCAGGTTGTTGATCTGTTGTTGAATAGAAAATTTAACAATGGAAATTCTCTGTTTGCTCCGAATAAAGCATAGTTAACTTTTTGCATGGAGTATTACATTTACTACTTTAGATGCTGAATAAATTTGAATTGATGAGATATCCCCTTCGTCAGAGCATCGCTCTACTGCTATGTACGTGTAGTTTTACTCTCATTGCACAAAAAAATATTACAATTCAGCAAATTACGGATCCACTTGTAATTGATGGAATTCATGAGCCTGAGAAGTGGATTGGTATGCAGCCTGCAACTGGTCTAATTCAGATGGAGCCAATTCCAGGTGAATCTGCATCATCGAAAAGTGAGTTTTACATTGGCTATGACCAGGAGAATATTTATATCAGTGCAATACTCTACCAGAAGACTGATGTAATTGCGAGCATACAAAATCGGGATAACCTGTCTGAAAGTGATGATTGTATCACTCTTATTCTTGATTCATATAATGATAAGCGGAGTGGATATGGCTTTTGGATTAATCCCCTGGGTACACAGGCCGATTTCAGGATCAACGATGATGGAAGAAGTATTGATAGAAACTGGGATACTGAATGGGAATCAGCAGTTCAGGTAAATGATGGAAACTGGACCGTCGAGATTAGATTGCCTTTTACAAGTATTCGGTATAATCCGGATAACAAGGAGTGGGGAGTAAATTTTGGAAGACTCATCCGTGAAAATTTTGAGAAATCATATTGGGCAGGAGAGATGACCGATGATTTCAG
>JAUUZQ010000142.1 GCA_030589895.1 Bacteroidales bacterium | reverse complement strand
TATCAGTATATTATAGCTCACTTAATTGTCTGACAGAGGCTGCCAGGCACCCTGTATTTCATGATTTCAAGGGGATAATTGTTGATGTGGACTAAAACATTACTTAAAATACCTTTATTTATTGGTATTAAGCATATTATAACTCCAAATTTACAATCTATAAGCGAATTTAGCCTGGTATTTCAGGTATTTCAGTGATTGCTTCTATCTTATACTTTATATAAAGTTTATAATTGACTGTTTATTAAGTGCTTATAATTTGGAACTTACGATTTGATATTCACATATTTACTGATTACAATTGTAACCGGAAATTCCATTCAGCGTGGGCTTCGTTTGTATACAATTGTAAACATTTGTATTCATTATGCTTGATTGTATTGTTTACATTTGTAAACTCTTTGAATTGTTTGTTTATTTGAAAGTATGCATCAAAAACTGCTACAGTGAATTAGCTGTTTTCAAAATCCGTCTAAGTCATTCAACTAAATTCAAATTTCTGGTCAGTATGAAATTTTTAGAGGATCACTCCTACCCTTTCTCTTAAATGATGAGTTACAAATCTAAACACGAAATAAACTCATTAAATGCCCAGGGATTATCCGTTCATAGATAAATACTTAATTCTCGATGAGTTGAGAATGATGGAAATATAGCTTAAATGATTAATTGTCTGTTAAATAGGAGACTTCCTGAAGAAGTGTACAGATTAGTTAAACAGAAGAAAATACCAATATGCAGCATAAGTACAGCAATAATTCGTCTTATTTACTTCAAATCATAAATTTAGTCTTGCTACGTGCTTTTCATCCCCATCGAAAGGTTGATCATTTTTTACATTATACTTCTTTCTGCATTCCACTTGTTGTTGCAGCTTACTAAGCTACTGGTTCTGGTTCTGGTTCTGGTTCTGTCTCCTGCTCTCGTTCCAGCTCAGGTTCCTCTACACCAATACCACCTTCAGACTTGGCTATGATTGTTGCAACGGTACAGTCTCCAGTAACATTTACAGAGGTACGCAACATATCCAGTGGACGGTCAACACCCAATATCAATGCAAGCCCTTCAACCGGTATCCCCACAGTATTCAGCACAATGATCAACATCACAATACTTCCTCCCGGAACACCCGGCGTGCCAATCGAGGCGATTGTTGCAAGAAGGACTATTGATATTTGCTGACTGATATTCAGATCCATACCAAAAACCTGGGCTATGAATACTGCTGCAATAGCCTGATAACAAGAAGTCCCATCCATATTGATCGTAACCCCAACCGGTAGTACAAAGTTGGCAATCCCTTTAGATACCTTAAACTCATTGATTACCTGCTTCAGTGTGACAGGCAGAGTCGCTGCACTGGAGCTGGTGGAGAATGCCACAAGCTGTGCAGGAAGTATACTCCTGAAGAATTTCCTGTAGCGAACTCCGGCAAAGATTCTGATTAATGCCGGGTAGAATATAAGGATCAGTGCAAACAATCCCAGGCCTACCGTTAGCATATACATTCCCAGTGCTCTAAATATTTCGGCATCACCCGAAAAATCCACAATAAGTCCGGCCATTAGTGCAAAAACACCATAGGGCGCGAACTTCATAATTATATCTATAATCTTGATAATGATATCATTCAGACCCTCAAAGAAATTTTTAACCACCTCAGTTTTCTTATTTGGGATAGACACCAGGGCAATACCAAAAAAGATTGCAAAGAAAATAACCTGAAGCATTTTTGAATTGTTACCAACTGCAAAAAAGATGTTTTCAGGAACAATCTCTTCTAAAAAACGTAGTGGGGACTGATCCTTCATCAAATCTGCAGCAGCCTGTTTATCAGAGATATCATGCAAAAAACGCTCCCTGTATTCCTCCTTTTTCTCATCCGGAAAGACATCACCCGGCTTGATTACATTAACCAATCCCAATCCAACTGTTGTAGCAATTAGTGTGGTTAAAATGTAAATAGTGATGGTCTTCAATCCTATTCTGGAGAGTTTGGAGATATTTGAAAGACTGGAAATACCTTTTACCAATGAGACAAAGATAAGTGGTACTGCAATCATTTTCAGTAACTTAAGAAATATATTACCCCAGGGCTGTACCCAGTCAATGGTAAATTTTTCCATATTGATCCATATAGCAACAAGACCCCAAAGGATCCCAAGTCCCATCCCAATAAATATCTTCACCCAGAGCGGTAGTTTCTTTAACATAGTGTATATCTTCTCTTTAATTACTTTTACCTCTTCACGAACAGCGATTCCCTCCCGATTCCATTGTTATTAATAATCTGCACAATATAAACACCATTTGAGAATTCGCAAAGTTCAAGCGCAATACTTTTTCGGTTTAATATATGCTCTTTGAACCGTATTCTTCCCTGTACATCAGTAATTAGCAGCTGGTCACCAGGTTCAAGATTATCAATATACAATATGTCCTCAGCCGGATTGGGATACAAATTAATTTCAGAAAAAATCTCTGTTTCCAAACTATTTGGATTCTGCTCTTGCCAACCAGCTATGGAAGCCCATAACCACCAGCTTGCCACTCCCTTAAGTGCGCAGTTAAGTCCCTGACTATGTGCACATGAAGTGCAATATTGTGCGATTTGAGTAAGTTCATGTGAAGGCTTGTTGTTTACCCAATCAATGGCCCAATTCGCCGTACCTCCATCAGGGTGGTTATACTGACAAGCATCATTCGCGTAATACTGTTGGAAATTGGTGTCTGCTGCCGGACTATATTTTTCAATATCTGCAAAATCAAATAATATCTTATTGTTGTTCATACAATAATCTCTTATTTCCTGATTGGCAGCAAATAAACTACCATCCGGACCTAATCCTTCCAGATGCCCTGTCATGTATACAAATTTAACATCGGGATACTCCGTTTCGAGTGCTTCCATCGGGATAAAATAGCGGGAAGGTAAGTTTCCATCATTCACTTGTCCGCACCACGACCACATAATCACATTACATTCAGGGAACAGATCCAGGTATTCACGCGTTTCATCATCCCATCCTGCGTATCCAACATCATGATCCATGTAGCCATCTCCGTAGCCATCACCTTCGAACAGATGAAGCTCACCTGCACCACCGCTATGACTCCAGTCATATTGTCCATCGCTGAAATGACTTTCCATCGCATTCATACCACTGGTCAGCTGACTCCCATGTGAGGTATGACCATAAGCGATAAATAGCTTATTCTTAGCACTATCAACCCATTCTGTTGGAATAGCCGAAAGATCTGTACAATTATGGTCAATGATCAGAGGTGATTGTCCAAATAGAAAGGAAAAAGAGATACTCACCATTAAAAGCGATAAAAACTGACTTTTTTTCATAGCTATTGGGGTTTTAATTAATACATCAAACCATTGCTTCATACAATATCTCCACAGGATGCCTTGCATCAACACCCGTTCCATCCTTGATCTGGTGACGACAACTTGTCCCGGGAGCTGCAATCAAGTCAGATCCGGCACTTCTTACTTCAGGAAAGAGTACCAGCTCTCCTACCTTCATGGAAAGATCATAATGTTCCTTTTCATATCCAAACGATCCGGCCATACCACAACACCCGGAAGAGATTTCAGTAATCTTATAATTTTTTGGTATTGAAAGCATTGCAATAGTCTCTTTGGTTGAGGCTATTGCTTTTTGCTGACAATGTCCGTGTAATTTCAAATTGACTTCAGAATCTGTAAATCGTTCAGAATCAATAAGACCGGCCTCATGCATCTGTATAATATACTCCTCAATCATTAAAGCATTCTTCGACAATTTCAAGGCTTTTTCCTTAAGCTCCGGACCGACAAGCTCGGGAAACTCATCGCGAAATCCGAGTATAGCCGAAGGTTCAGTGCCAATCAATGGACGCTCTTTACTGACCATTCCACTTAGCTTTTCAATGTTCTTTCGTGCATGAACCTGCGCTGTCCGAAGCAATCCCTTCGATATAAAACTCCTGCCGCTAAGTGCATGTTTTGTTATAATTACTCTGACTCCCAGTTTATTAAGAAGTCTTATGCTTGTAATTCCAATATGGACATCATTGTAATTGGTGAATTCATCTATGAAATAAACCACCTCAGGTGCATCACCGGGCAGATTGCTGTTTAGCATATTCAAATGACGTCTGCACCATCTTCTGAGCGTGGTCTTTTGCAAGCTTGGAATACTACGTTTCTTTGCAAAGCCAAGTATGCCCTTAATAATGCCTGACAGAAATCGGTTCTTAAGGAAGAAATTAAACATGAATGGCCAAATACTTCCCAATTTGTTTACCGTTGTTATATATGCTATTAACCTGGTTCGCAGTGGAATACCATGGGCATCATACCAGTGCTGAAGAAACTCTGTCTTCAATTTCGCCATATCCACACTGGAGGGACATTCAGATTTACAGCCCTTACAAGCCAAACAAAGATCCAGTATTTCATAGATCTCAGGATGGTCAAATAGATTTTTACCTCCTGTCTTGCCAATAAACTCCCTGAGGATATTTGCCCTTGCCCGTGTGGTGGTCCACTCCTCCCTGCTGGCCATATAGCTTGGGCACATGGTACCTCCGGACACCACTGTTTTCCTGCAATCTCCAGAGCCATTACACTGTTCAATATGACTTAGTATTCCGCCGTCATCGCCAAAATCGTAAATAGTTTCAGGGGACTCCAGCTGTTTCGTGGTAGTTTGTCTCAGGAAAGTATTCATGGGTGGCGTGTCGATTATCTTCTCTTTGTTAAAAACGCCATTGGGATCCCATGTATCCTTCACAGCACGCATCATTTTGAAATTTCGTTCACCAACCATCAGTGGGATAAACTCTCCTCTCAGGCGACCATCACCATGCTCACCACTTAGCGAGCCCCTGTATTTTTTTACAAGCTGAGCTGTCTCCAGTGCAATGGTATGAAACAACTCTACATGCCTGTCATCTTTCAGGTTCAATACAGGTCTGAGATGCAGTTCACCAACCGATATATGCGCATAATATACACAGCTAAGGTCGTGTATATCAAGAAGCTTGTTGAAATCTGTGATATATGCCTCCAGACTTTCCGGCATTACGCTGGTATCTTCAATTACAGGTACCGGTTTGGCATCCCCCTCATATTTCCAAGTACACCCAGTCCGGCTTTTCTAAGATTCCATACTTTTGAAATATCACTTCCTGCAACAACAGGAAAATGGTAACCTATTCCGGCAGATTTAAAATCAGCCTTCATTCTCGATATTTTCCCATCAATCTCTTCCTGCGTATCTCCAACAAATTCAACGATCAGGATGGCTCCGGGATGTCCCTTTACAAAAAATCTGTTTTTTCGCTGGGAAATATTGTTTTCAGTTAAATCCAAAATTATCTGGTCCATGAGCTCAATGGCAGATGGTGAATGCTTCAAAGCAATAAGATTGCCACGAATAGCTTCCATCACTGAATCCATGTGGACAGGCACGAGTGCTATGTGAGGAGAAGGAAGTGGATCGAGGTGTAATTTTATCTCCGTCATGAATCCCAGGGTACCCT
The DNA here is from genome assembly GCA_030589895.1 of Bacteroidales bacterium. Taxonomy (GTDB): domain Bacteria; phylum Bacteroidota; class Bacteroidia; order Bacteroidales; genus JAUUZQ01. The sequence goes on along the minus strand of JAUUZQ010000142.1, from coordinate 2,304 downwards.
CGGATCCGGCAATGAGCCGACAAAAATTAAAACTATCATATTTTGCCTCCTGACCTTTAAACTCAGGTGAATTTAAGAGCTCATCCAGCGCGTAGCCAGTATTTCTTCTAACGACCCTTGGATCAGGAAATTCCGCATCAATAGAAGCCTGATTCTCTTTGTCACTCAACAGATCCCTGGTATTCCTGTATATCTCTCCCTCCAATGATTTCAGCTCACATTTCTCCTTAAAAGCATCAGTAGAAAGAGGGCCAAACTCAACTATACTTCCATCGCTGAGAATCATTCTAACAGATAGTGTATGTTCACGGGTTGTACCATAAACAATGGAGTGTGTTCCGGCACTGTTGTTCCCAACCATGCCACCCATCATACAACGGTTTGAAGTAGATGTTTCCGGACTGAAAAACAAGCCTGTAGGTTTTAGCTGCTTATTCATGTCATCGAGAATAACACCCGGTTGAACCCTTATCCAGTTCTCCTCTTCATTCACCTCCAGGATCTGTGTCATATACCTGGATATATCCACCACCAGTCCCCGTCCCACTACCTGTCCGGCCAGAGACGTCCCTGCTGCCCTGGGAATAAGTGTAATCTTGTTTCGTACTGCAAATTTTATAAGTTCTGCGATATCATTTTCATGGCGGGGACGGCAAACAGCCAGGGGAAGTTCCCTGTATGCTGATGCATCAGTGGCATACATCAAACGGCGTGACAAATCTGTTAATACATCACCATCAATTAAGGCACTAAGTGACTGTAATTCAGCTTTTAATTCATCCCCTATAACTTCATTAATGAAGCGTTCCTTTGTTGGATTTGATACCGCCATTTCTACTCATTATTTTTGGAAAAACAAATATAGCAGAAAATTGGGAAAAGTTGGAGGGAAGGGAGAAGTTGGAGGAAAGAAAAGAAGAAAGGGTCAAGATTGCTATCGGGAGGAAGAAAGTCTCGCTTACATCGAACAGTATTGAGGCATTGACTTATTAGGGCATTAGCCCATTAGGGCATTAACTTATAAGAGTATTAACTTATTAGCTCATTGACTCACTGCCCTTCTCTGAAATCGGTACTCTCAAAAATCTTATCTGCTGAACCTGCAATGAAGCCACTAAAAATCTGACCTTTTTCATTTTCATATCGCCTGGCAAATTCATAGTAGCAAGCCGGAATGGTGTAAGTCCCCTCCATAAAATCAACATCTATACGGTCTGCCAGTGTACTTGACTGCTCAAGTAGTTGATCCGGAGTCCCCTTTATTTCACCACCTGCACCATTGAGTAAATAGCCATTCGATTTCAGAAATTCATTGACTTTTTCAATGGTATTTAAACGCTCTAAATGATTGATACTGATGGTGAAGTGATTGGCCCGAAATCCATAAACATACAACCATGCTGCATATTCTGATTCTTCACGAAAACGCTTATAAATATCATATGAACATGGTGAAAATACAGGACCACTTGTTACAAGATTTTTCGATTGAAACAGCATATCAGGTATTTTGTCGAGTGCTGCTTTTACTTGATTCTGAAGGAAGGGAGAAAACTCTTCCAGCAATAACTCAGAGATAAAAATTCTTGGCGCATTCTTCAAGTCAGGGTGCTCATAGTGTTTTGCCCGCAGCTTCTTGGCAGGAAAACTATAGTTCCCGGTTTCTTTATATCCACCATTCAAAAAAGGCTGAGCCAATTTCTCAATGTTAATCCTGGGATCATTATATGTCCTAAAGGCAATATGATCATTTACAATCTCTTCATCTTCAGCCTTGAAGAGCTCATGTATCTTTTTTACAGAAGGATTCTCATTAGAATATTGCTCCCAAAGTAAAGTAAATAGTTTTTGTAATTCCATGTTATTAAGTTCAATAGTTCAGAGTTCAATAGTTCAGAGTTCAATAGTTCAGAGTTCAATAGTTCAATAGTTCAGAGTTCAATAGTTCAGAGTTCAATAGTTCAATAGTTCAGAGTTCAACAGTTCAACAGTTCAATAGTTCTGGGGTCAAAGTTCTGAATTCGAGTGTACGCAATTAATATATCTTTAACCAAATTGTGTGTGAATTGTTTAATTACAAGTAATATTTAGAAGAAGAAACAATTGCCTCATTAAAATAATAAAGCCTGGCTGCATTGTCGCATTATCGCATTGTTGCATTATCGCATTCTTCAAAAACATGATGTATATCATTAAATTACATAGTGTAACTTTCTAGAATTTAGTTAATTTTAGTAATTCTTTCAATTTTAATTAAACATCTGATTTTCAATGAATTTAATAGAGAAATTACGTCAAAACGCC
>JAUUZQ010000090.1 GCA_030589895.1 Bacteroidales bacterium | reverse complement strand
CCATTAACTCCTTTGTCTGAGGATAGGGAATGGAATTATCTATTACATATTGAATAACATCCCTTGGGTTTTCCAGATTAACCACATCTTTTTCTCCGGCTGTACCTTCTATACTTGCTAATTTTCTTATTTCATCAGCTTTAGGATCTCCTTCAATGTCAAAAGACTGCGTGCGGATGAACACAAAAGGGAAAAGCGAATTTGTACGAATGACATCTTTTCCTTCTGGCAATTCTCCTTTATAGTCAACATGTGCGATGACATATTGCTGGGCTTCAGGACCAGTTACTTCTGCATAAATAGAATGATGCTCCATATCGAAGACTTCAAGACTTGAATAACGATCATCTCTTGCAGGTGTTTTTACAACAACAGGACCATTTCTTAAATCAGCTACCGCTTTTGAATAAAAATGATCTAAAGCAGGTGTAATAACAAATGATTCATAATTTGCTATTCTTGGATGATCGAATTTATTGAAACCAAATTCGTTGATATGTTCTAATTGTAAAGTCATATGATGGGTTATCTTATAACCCACATATTGCCAGTCCGGTAAATCTGCGAATACATCTAAAGCAGCTTCTTTTGTATCTTCAGCAATTGGAGTTTGATTTTCTCTTTGCTTGGAATTACAAGCAATAAATAGCGTGGAAAATAAGACCATTCCAAGGCCTAATAAAATTTGATTTCGTTTCATAACTATTTTTTAAATTTGCTAACGGTTTTTTATAAAAATTGTTTAAGTAATATACGATAAAATATTCAGTTTCAAGTTTTTAAAAAGTTTTGTAAAACTATTATTATGCTCTCTCTCCAATGATTTTCAGATCCTTGTGATATTCTCCCTGTAAAACTCACAGGGTGTTGCAGGGACTGTCGGGATTTCTTGTACAAAGCTAAGCATGCAGCTAAGGGCAAGGAATAGAAATAGTACTATTTAGATTTAACAAACTTGGTTTGCACTTTGTTCACAATTATTCATCTAGCTGAGCTTTAGCGGGAATCGAACTCTGAATATTGCTTTGGCCAAATATTATTTTTATCTTTAAATTACTTTTTTGTAATCAATTTATTGAACAATAGATTGGCGAGAATGTTTATAGTGCATTATTAATCATAATTAATTTTATAGCAATGAAAAAATTATTTCTAAGTCTGTCTTTAATGGTGATTGTGCTAATTAGTTCAGCGCAAGACAAACCAAATATCCTGGTTATTTGGGGTGATGATATTGGTTGGTCAAATGTTAGTGCCTACAATCTGGGCATGATGGGCTACCAAACACCCAACATTGATCGTATTGCAAACGAGGGAGCTTTGTTTACAGATTGGTACTCTCAACAATCCTGTACAGCTGGTCGTGCAGCATTTATATTAGGTCAACACCCGTTTAGAACAGGTCTGCTAACTATTGGTATGCCTGGTTCAACTCAAGGTATTAAGGAAAATCAGGCCACTATTGCTGAACTGCTAAAACCTCTTGGTTATACTTCAGGTCAGTTTGGCAAGAACCACTTAGGGGATCAAGATGTCCATTTACCAACAAATCATGGATTTGATGAATTTTTCGGAAACCTTTATCATTTGAATGCTGAAGAAGAACCTGAAACTTATTATTATCCAAAAGATGAGGAATTTCATAAGAAATACGGACCCAGAGGTGTAATTCATAGTTATTCTGACGGAAAAATTGAAGATACTGGCCCATTGACTCGGAAGAGAATGGAAACAGCAGATGAAGAATTTACCAGCGCAGCTATTAAATTTATCAAGAAAGCTCATAAAGATGGAAAACCTTTCTTTGTATGGTTAAGTGCAACTCGTATGCATGTATGGACTCACTTAAAGGAAGAGAGTTATGGCAAAACCGGGATTAGTATATATGCAGATGGAATGGTAGAGCATGACGGTATGATTGGTGAGGTATTAGATGTATTAGATGATCTTGGAATAACAGATAATACACTCGTTATGTACTCAACCGACAACGGTGCTGAAAAATCTACCTGGCCTGATGGTGGTAATACTCCTTTTATGGGAGAGAAAGGAACAACCTGGGAAGGTGGTTTCCGTGCTCCTTGCGTAATTCGTTGGCCTGGTGTAATTGATCCAGGGACTATTTATAACGATATCTTCTCTCACGAAGATATGTTGCCTACAATTTTAGCTGCAGCAGGGGTATCTGATGTTAAAGAGAAACTTTTAACAGGATATAAAGCTGGAGATAAAACATTTAAGATTCATTTAGATGGGTACAATTTAAAACCTTACTTTGAAGGTAAAGTTGATGAAGCTCCAAGAAAAGAAATTTTTTACTTTGATCAGGCAGGTAATTTAAATGCATTGCGCTATGAAGATTGGAAAGTGCATTTTACACTAACTGAAGGTGCAATAAATACAGCTTATCGTAAATCTCCAGCATGGCCGGTTTTAATTAATTTGCGTGCAGACCCATTTGAGTATTCACATAATTCATTATTATATACAAGATGGTATGCTGATAATATGTGGACTTTTGTTCCGGCACAAGCTATTACTGGTAAATTCTTAATGACATTTGTAGAATTTCCACCAGTGCAAGGATCATCTCTTGGAATTGACAAGGTTTTAAAGCAACTGAAATCTGGTTCGCCATCTGGACAGTAATCCAGTTTGATTTAAATAAATATACTGAAGATTAGCAATTTTAATCTCTCAGAACAGAAAGAGCCACGAATTAATCGTGGCTCTTTCTGTTTTAAAGCTTCCATCCATGCGGGTTGCCTGTTCTTTGCATAGTTCTGATGCTATGATCTTCCACTGCTCTTCATGCTTCCCAGCCCTACCTTTTCGCTTGAAGCTTTTATTATTTATGAACATTCCTATACACTTCCTGTATCCATGGGCATGGTAATTTCTTCTTCGATGAATTTAATACCGTAATTTTCCAGTTCTTTCAGAACGGGGTCATATACTTCCTTTAAGATAGGTAAGTGTACACCTGTGAGTTTAATTTTTTTCTCAAGAATCAGCCTTGCAGTGATGGCAACAGGTAATCCTACAGTTGCAGCCATGGCTGTGTTTTGCCGGTCGGAGCCAATATAGCTAAGCGTGGAATAGATCTTTTTTCGGGATCCATTTTCCTGGTAGTCAAACTGATGCTGCATGAGGATCATATCTTTATCTTCCGGGTCAAGGCCCCATTTTTCCTCCAGAATCTTTTGTAGAATTTTTGCCGGACTCAGACCTGTAATTCCGATTTTTGTATCCTCAAATATACCGAGCCAGCGCAGGCGCTCCATCATTTTAGAATTCCTGTCGATGTTGAGGTAGAGCGCAAGTTTTTCTTCAACCGGAATATCTACCCTGTATGCCATGAAGCTATTGATGAATTCCCTGTGGGTCATTTCATCTGTATTTTCCATGATGTAGGAATCGTCTGTAGCACCAAGCTGAACAAATGTATCCCAGGCTTCGCAGAAACCTGGTCTACGAATGGTTCCCCTGAACATAGTTTCAAGGTAGCGAAGTCCATAGGTTTCCCGATACATGAGGGAGTCTCTGTTTCCATACACTTCAAATTCCCCTAATCCCGGGACTTTTATGGTCTCAATGCGCTGGAATAGTTTTTGATAAGGGATGTATTTGAATTTCCCATTGTGCATAAACCGGGCTCCATCTTTTCCCGCCAGTACAACATTTCTTGGATTCCATGTGAATTTGTATTTCCATGGATTGTTTTCGTAGCCTGGAGCAACAAGTCCGCCCGTACTTGACTCAAAAGCAAGTAATTTAAGTCCCCTGGCCTGTATTCTATGGATCATCTGCATGGCCGACATATGGTCAATCCCCGGATCTACACCGCACTCATTCATAATAACAACACCCTTTGCACGAGCCTCCTCATCCATGTCTTTGATTTCCTGACTTATATATGAAGCTGTAACCATATTCCGTTTAAGATCAACACATGATCTTGCTACCAAAGGATGCATGGCTGCCGGTAGCATTGATATTACAATTCCAGCTGCATTAATTTCCGAAAGTCTCTGATTTTCATTAAAAACATCAAATTCAAATGCACTGCTGTTTTTAGAACCTTTGGTTTTGGACTGTGCTGTTTCCAGGGAAATATCACCCACCCGCACATGGATATTCATCTCTTCGGCATGTTCAGTAAAATAGTTAATCAGGGCATTTGAGGACAAGCCGGCGCCGAGAATAAGGACTGTTTTCATAGAGCTAAGCGTTTGTATTGAGAAAGAATAAAGATACAAACCAGGGCGAGGAATTATCCTGAAGGGTTGGTTTTCTTAAACATGTTTTTTGAGAGAAGTTCGGAGCTATTTCCCCATCTGAGCCTTCAAGATCCTTGCAATATACTTTCCAATAATATCAAACTCCAGATTTACGACTGTTCCTTTTTTGAAAGTATGGAAGTTGGTTACTTCGTAGGTAAAGGGAATAATCGCCACCTCGAAGGAATTGTTTTTTGAATTTACCACAGTGAGACTGACACCATTTACTGAGGCAGAACCTTTTTCAACGGTGATATGTTCTTCACTTCGGGGATCAAATTCGAAGGTATAATACCAGCTTCCTTCAGCTTCTTTGACATTGGTACAGCTTGCTGTAAGGTCAACATGACCCTGAACCATATGACCATCTAAACGGCCATCGAGCTTGGTACTGCGTTCAAGGTTTACCTTATCTCCCAGCGCTAATAGTCCCAGGTTTGATTTAATAAGGGTCTCTTGAATTGCAGTTACTGTGTAAGTATTGTCTATTATTTCAACTACGGTAAGACAAACCCCGTTGTGTGACACGCTTTGGTCGATCTTGAGCTCGTTTACAAACGAACATTCCATGGTTATGTGCAGGTTCTCCTGGTCTTTAACCAGTTTTACCACCCTGGCCGTTTCTTCTACAATTCCTGAAAACATTTTTAATGAATTATTTAATCCCAAAGGCCTTTTTAAAAGTATCTACAAAATCGAGTTTCTCCCAGGTAAACAGTTCTACTTCGAGTTCGAGTCTTGGCCAATATTGTGAATCAAATACTTTTTTCACGGTTTGTGGAGTGCGTCCCATATGTCCGTATGCTGCAGTTTCCCTGTAAATCGGCATTCTCAGCTTTAGGTGTTGTTCAATAGCAGCAGGTCTGAGGTCATATACAGCAACGACTTTTTCAGCAATTTCACCATCGCTTATATTGACATTTGATTTGCCAAAGGTATTGACATATACGCCAACAGGCTCTGCTACACCGATAGCATAAGAGAGCTGAATGAGCACTTCATCTGCAACACCGGCAGCAACAAGATTCTTGGCAATGTGTCTGGATGCATATGCTGCAGATCTGTCTACTTTTGAAGGATCTTTTCCTGAAAATGCTCCTCCACCATGTGCTCCTTTTCCTCCGTAAGTATCAACGATAATTTTTCTACCTGTAAGACCTGTGTCGCCGTGAGGTCCACCAATAACAAATTTTCCGGTTGGATTTACGTGAAGAATGAAATCATCCTTGAAGAGTTGCTGAATTCTTTCCGGTAATTTGAGTTTCAGTCTTGGGATAAGAATATCCCTGACATCATTTCTTATTTTTTCAAGCATGCGTTCATCATCCTGATCAAACTCATCGTGTGATGTGGAGATAACGATAGTATGTATCTTTTCAGGAACATCTTTATCACTGTATTCAATAGTTACCTGAGATTTAGAGTCTGGTCTCAGATAAGGCATTTCTTTGTTTTCTCTCCGGATATCAGCAAGCTCCTGCAGGAGTTTATGGCTTAAATCAAGCGGAAGAGGCATGTAGTTATCTGTTTCAATGGAAGCATATCCAAACATCATACCCTGGTCTCCGGCACCCTGATCCATAGGATTGGCACGTTCTACTCCTCTGTTGATATCCGGTGATTGTTCATGAATGAGGGTCATTACGCCACAGCTGTTTGCTTCAAACTGGTATTCACTTTTTGTGTAACCAATCTGACGGATCACCTCTCTGGCAATTCCCTGAACATCAATATAAGTTGAAGTCTTTACTTCACCTGCGAGGACAACCTGTCCTGTTGTAACAAGTGTTTCACATGCTACTTTTGAACTTGGATCATACGCAAGAAACGCATCAACAAGAGCGTCTGATATTTGATCTGCTACTTTGTCGGGATGTCCTTCTGAGACGGATTCCGAGGTAAATAAATATGACATTATTTAAATGTTTTTACTGACAATTTGCGGTCATCATTTTATTTTCTGCCTTGGTAAAGAATGGCTCTTCAGTTACTTTATTATAAGCTTCGCAGGCCTCTTCATACATTATAGAATTTTGATAAGCTTTACCTAATTCAAAATAGATACCTGACAATAAATTTGGATTGAATTCATCCTCGTATGCAAGTGCCTTCAGAGCATATTCTACTGCAGCGTCATATTCAACTTCCTTATTTTTTATGGATATTAAATTGTAATAGGCAAATGCATTCTTCTCATTTGCCTCAATGGCCTGTTCACAAATATCAATTAAATATGTATAATCTGCTTCTTCGGGGTCAAACATCATTATCTCTTCATCGATAAGTGGTTTGAAATATCCGTTTATTGCTCCATTTACATCAGCGACAAATTTCTCATCTCCTTTTGCTACAGCCTTTTCTTTGGCGATGGCAAATTCAGATAGCATATTATCGACCTCGTCAAGCTTTTGATAAACCAAACCTTTACCCTGGTTTGCTTTATACATATTTGGTTGCGTTTTAAGCACTTTGTCAAATGTAAGCATTGCCTCGTCAAGATCTTCTTGTTTTAGCAGTATATTCCCTTGTCGTAAATAGAGAGAAGGGAGATATTTACTGGCTTTTACAGCCATCTCTTCATTTTTGGTATATTCTTCAGAGAACTTAACAGTGTTTTCAAGGAAAGGGATTGCCTGATCATACTGTTTTCTTTTCATCAGGGTAGTGGCTTGTCTGTAATGGGCGCCAACTACTTGTTGTTGTGCCTGTCCTTTCATGTCTGTGGCTTCATCCCCAACCAAATCACACAATGCCAGGCAGTTATTAAATTGAGTTAGGGCGGTTTCATACGATTGACCATTCAAACTCTCAACACCTGCATTGAACTCATTAATAACATCTGTTAAGGTTTGTGAATAGAGGGTTCCTGTTGCGATTAACAGGCCTGTTAACATTGCTAATACTCTCTTTTTCATACGTCTAAAATTAATTTTATTTGCTGTATGTAACTTTTGATGAACCCCGAAGGGCTCGACGAAGTCAATTTTAATCATGCATATTTAACTTCGTTGAGCACACAAGCCGGTTGTAAATTTCCTTTTTAAATTTTCGAATCGACAAATATATGAATAATGTAATCAAATACAATGCCAGAAAGATTTTTACGGATAATAGTAATCTACAGGATGTTAGCTATCCCTTACTACACTCGGGATGCAAGGGGGCTTTAACTTCAAGTCTTTACTGTTTTGCTGTTAACTCCCTGAAAATATCTTCCAGGCTCTTCTCCTTTTGACTCATAGACAAGACTGTAAGGTTTTGTTTTACAGCGAATTGAAATATTTTGGAACGGATATCTTCTTTTTGGGAGCTTGCAAGCAGATAAATATTCCCTGCCAGCTCTCTCACTTCTTCAACTTCCTTGAGTTTTTTCCAGATTTCCAGGGAGACTGCCGATTCGAGTTCAATTTGAATGGTTTGTCCGGATAAACGGTTTTTTCCAATGTTTTTTGCACCCTCGTCTGCGCGGATGATGCCTTTATCTAAAATAATTACTCTATCACAGATGGCCTCTACCTCCTGCATAATATGGGTTGAGAGCATCACCGTCTTTTCACGCCCAACATTTGAAATGAGATTACGGATCTCAATAATCTGATTTGGATCGAGGCCGGAAGTAGGTTCGTCTAAAATTAATACTAATGGATCATGAACGAGAGCCTGGCTTATGCCAACTCTTTGCTTGTATCCTTTTGACAGCTTTCCGATTTTTTTGTGCTTTTCAGGACCCAGTCCAACCATGTCAATGATTTCATTTACACGGGCGATAGCTTTCTTTCCTTTAAGGCCATATAAACCGGCAGAATAGAGCAAGTACTCCTTCACATACATGTCATGATAAAGGGGATTGTTTTCCGGGAGATAACCAATGATTCGTTTAATATCCATGGATTTTTCCCTGGTATTCATCCCATTGATAAATACTTCACCTGAGCCAGGAGGCAAATAGCCTGTAATAATCTTCATTGTTGTGGATTTCCCGGCACCATTTGGCCCGATGAAACCTACAATTTCACCGCTTTTTATTTCAAATGAGATATTGTTTACAGCCCACTGATTTCCGAATTGTTTTGAAATATTTTTTACGCTGATAGACATATTTTCAGTTAGCCGTAATGAATCGGATATTTATATAATGCGCTGGCTTGAAGTTTAGTGTGAAATCAATTAACCGTACATAAATTGCGCCACCTTGGCAAAGTTGGATTTTGGATTGACACACATCACAGGAATTTTCTCATCATTAGCCATCAGGTATTGTTCATGAGCCCCAAAGACGTAATCGAGTAAAGTAATATGTTTTGTTGTTGTGATAAGGATTAGGTCTGCATCTATACTTTTGGTAAATGAAAGAATTTCTTTTGTGAAATTTTTACTTTTTGCGGCAGTATGGATTTCATATTCAATGTTATTTTGAATCAGGAATCGAATTGCAAAGTTTAAATTCACGTTTACCTTCTTAAGGAGTGATTTATCACTGATCGGTGCTTTATACAGGTGAATTTTGGAATTCAAATATTTCCCAAGGAAAATCGCCCATTGAAGTTTTTCTTTGTTTTCTGATTTGAAATCAATTGGGAAGACGATATCTGTATAGCGGTCTTTTTCCGGCGGAGCATCCTGAACAACTATAAAAGGAACGGTAGATCCGGTAATAACCTTCAGGGCCCAGCTGCCAAAGAATTTTTGTGATCCTTTCATACCATGAGTTCCCATCAGGGCAAAGTTCACATTGTTTTCTTCTTCTGATGCAAATGCTGAAATCTCATCAAAGATAGTCCCAACTCGTAATACATAAGCTATCTCATAATTTAACTCTTTAGAAAGACGTGTTGAGTCCTCTTCAAGTTTTTTCTCTAACTCCTGCACTTTTTCTTTCTCGTTGGTGACGTGAAATAGTACCACATTGTCATCTACAATTTTTGATATTCTGATTGCATGCTTCAATGCATTTAACGAGACTTCTGAAAAATCCCATGTGACAAGAATGAATTTTTTTTCCTGGGCCATTTTAAATATTTAATTGAGAGTGTAAAATTAGTTCATTCTTTTTATAATGTAAAGAGATGTAGTGGAAAAACGCAATTATTACCTTATATATTATACAATTATGTGTTTTTGATGCGATATAATTTCCAATCCGAAGATGAATTGATTTTAATTGCTTGTGTGAATCGCGAAGCTATGTATTCTGAAGAATCATCTTCTTGCAAGATTTTTTTTTTTGCCATGGATGTTTCATCTTCTGTTAGTTTAAAAATTGTACTTTTGTACTTTGTGAAAAATAGATATATATGAGAAGATCAACAGTAAAAGAATTATTTACAGACAGAGAGGTGAACACCGATGTTTTATTGAAGGGCTGGGTAAGGACAAAAAGAGGCAATAAGCAGGTAGCTTTTATTGCAGTGAATGATGGAACAATCATCCATAGTATTCAGGTTGTAGCCGATACGGATAAGTTTTCGGAAGAGCTTCTGAAGAATGTTACAACTGGTTGTTCGCTGGCAGTGCAGGGGAAACTGGTTGAATCTATGGGGAAGGGGCAGAAAGTTGAAATTTTGGCAGAATCAATTGAAGTTTTGGGAAAATCTGATCCTGAAGTTTATCCACTTCAGAAGAAGGGGCACTCATTTGAGTTTCTTCGTGAAATAGCACACCTTAGGTTTAGAACCAATACTTTCGGAGCTGTATTCAGAATAAGACATGCCCTGGCATTTGCTATTCATAAGTATTACAATGACAAAGGTTTTTTCTATTTGCATACGCCTATTATTACTGCATCGGATGCAGAAGGTGCCGGGGAAATGTTTAAAGTCACTACACTTAACCTGGATAATGTTCCAAAAAATGAGGAGAAAAAGGTTGATTTTACTAAGGATTTTTTTGGAAGGCCAACAAATCTGACTGTATCTGGTCAACTGGAAGGTGAGTTGGGAGCTTTAGCCCTCTCGTCGATTTATACCTTTGGACCAACTTTCAGGGCTGAGAACTCCAATACTCCGCGTCACGTGGCTGAATTCTGGATGATAGAACCTGAAATGGCATTTTGCGATATTACCGATAACATGGATCTGGCAGAAGATTTTCTAAAGTATCTTATTGACTATGTGATGAAGAACTGTAAGGATGACCTTGAATTCCTTAACAATATGGTGGATAAAGAGCTCCTTGAGCGCTTACAGTTTATTGTTGACAATGATTTTGTGCGTCTGAAATATACAGAAGGGATTGAGCTGCTTAAAAAATCGGGAAAGAAATTTGATTTTCCGGTAGAATGGGGATTAGACCTTCAGTCTGAGCATGAACGTTACCTTGTGGAGGAGGAGTTTAAAAAGCCGGTTATTCTTACTGATTATCCGAGAGATATCAAGGCCTTCTATATGAAGCAGAATGATGACGGGAAAACTGTACGTGCCATGGATGTGTTGTTTCCACGAATCGGTGAGATCATCGGAGGTTCTCAGAGGGAGGAAGATTATGATAAGCTTGTCGCAAGGATGAGGGAGATGGATATTCCTGAAGAGGAGTTGTGGTGGTATCTTGACACACGTAAATTTGGTACTGTAGAACACAGTGGATTTGGATTGGGATTTGAGCGTTTATTGATGTTTGTGACAGGAATGACTAATATCAGAGACGTTATTCCATTTCCAAGAACTCCTAATTATGCTGAGTTTTAGTCCGCTATGGTGTTCTTTTTTATACTCCCGGCTTATTAATGACAGATCTATGGGAGAAAAGAGGATAAAGGTTTAAATAGTTTATGAGTTAATTACAATGTTAAAACAGAGGCTTCAGCAGAAACTGTTACAAAAGCTCTCACCGCAGCAGATCCAGATGATCAAGCTGTTGGAGATACCTGCTATACAGCTGGAGCAACGTATTAAAAAGGAGTTAGAGGAGAATCCCGTGTTGGAAGAGGGGGCGGAGGATCAATATTCTGAAGATGATTCTGATCAGACTGATGTCAGTTCAGAACAGGATGAATTTTCTCTGGAGGACTACATGCAGGATGATGAGATTCCAACTTATAAACTGCAGTCGCAGAATTACTCTAAAGACGATAAGCACGAAGAGATACCATTCTCATTGGGGAGTAGTTTTAAAGAGCAACTGGTAGCACAACTTGGCTTAAGAAAACTTTCTGAAAAGCAATCACTTTTAGCAGAGTATATCCTTGGAAACATTGATGATGATGGGTATGTGAGACGTGAGCTCGAAGCTATTGCCAATGATCTTGCCTTTGCTTATGGTACAGAAACTTCTTTTGAGGAGTTACATGAGGTCTTAATGGTCATTCAGGATTTTGATCCGGCAGGTGTAGGTGCAAGAAGTCTGCAGGAGTGCTTAATGTTACAAATTGAGAGAAAAGTTGACAAAGACATAATTGTTGAAACTGCTTATAAAATCTTAAAGTTTCATTTTGATGAGTTTACAAATAAACATTATAATAAAATTATTCAGCGACTTTCTATTACCGAGCAGGATTTGAAGCAATCGCTGGATGTTATTTTAAAATTAAACCCAAAGCCTGGTGGAGCCTATGGTGATGCACAAAGTAAAACATTTCATCAGATTGTTCCGGATTTTATACTCGAAGTGAGTGAAGGAGAATATCAACTCTATCTTAATTCAGCAAATGTTCCTGAACTAAGGGTGAGTAAGACTTATTCTGAAATGCTGGAATCGTATAGTGCTAATAAGAAGAATGCAACAAAAGATGATAAGGATGCTGTAACTTTTGTGAAACAGAAGCTTGATTCAGCCAAATGGTTTATTGATGCTATTCGTCAGAGGCAAAATACACTTCTTTCAACAATGGAGTCCATACTTGAATATCAGTCAAAATATTTCCTGGAAGGAGATGAAGTCATGATGCGGCCTATGATCCTGAAGGATATTGCTGAGATGACCGAACTTGATATTTCAACTATATCCCGTGTAGTGAACAGTAAGTATATCCAAACCCATTTTGGAATATTTCCTCTTAAGTACTTTTTCTCAGAAGGAATGCTGACTGAATCCGGCGAAGAGGTTTCTACAAGGGAGATAAAAAAGATTCTTCAGGATTGTATTGACAATGAAGATAAACGCAAACCCCTCACAGACGACAAGTTAGCTTTAATTTTGCAGCAGAAAGGGTACCAGATAGCCCGAAGAACTGTTGCAAAATACCGTGAACAGCTTAATCTTCCTGTAGCACGTCTGAGAAAAGAATTGTAATTCAATCATATTATATGGAGAAAAATCTTGCTAAATTCTTCTCGGTTCTTTTTCACCCACTTATCATGACCACTGTCGGATTATTCATAATGTTTAATTCGGGATCATCATTGGCTGTCGTTCAACCTGAAGTGAAGAGAATCTCAATGATCGTTGTTTTTCTGTTTACATGTATTTTTCCCCTTGGATTGATGATTATGTTATATCTGACCAGGATGATCAAAGATTTTGATTTGTCGGAGAAGCACGAGAGAGTCCTGCCAATCTCATTGATCATAATCTTATTGTTATTTACATTCTTTATAATGAAAGGAATCCCGCAACTGGAGAGGGGGCATATTGGTTATTTGTTATCACCATCGCTTGGGATGTTTATTATATTGATAATTAACAATTATATGAAGCCAAGTATACATATGCTTGGAATAGGTAGTTTACTTGCAATGTTGTTGATTGTAATTGTGTTTTTTGGGGCACCACTACAAATATGGTTTGCACTGATGGTACTAAGTGCAGGGTTAACCGGAAGTGCAAGACTAATTTTGAAATTGCATACTCCGCGGGAGTTGACGGTTGGATTTCTGACAGGCTTTTTTACTACTGCAGTGATTATGATTATTTTCCTAGCCTGATATTTCAACAGGAATGCCTAAGCGTTCGATTTTGCCAGCAATTTCATTCAGCTTTTCTATCGAAATCTTCTCCAGGGAATCTAAAGGAGTATCCCTCTCAAAAGTATAGATCATTATACTTTCCGGTTGAATCTTTTTATAAGCGGCAAGCAATTTATCAAGTTCATTTTTACTTGAGTTGTCTATAATTATCCCTTTATATGATCCTTTCAGAAATAGGGTTTGCAGAATGAGATGATCTCCATAATTTTTCAGCTGATCAATAATCTTTGAAATTGTAGTACCGGAGCCTGGTCTGTTAAGGAATTGATAGGTCTCTTCAATGGCCGTGTCAAGTTTAAGAATACTTTGATCAACTTTTTT
>JAUUZQ010000193.1 GCA_030589895.1 Bacteroidales bacterium | reverse complement strand
TATGGCTGATCAAGCATGAATCCAGCAAGAAGATCGTATACGAGAAAATTGATCTGATCAAACCTGAAAAATACAATGAATTGCTTGCCGATGTAGAGATGAGGACGGGTCTGAAAGTAAACCGGATAGAAATAGGATCAATTAACTTTTTGAGAGATACAGCCGATATTAAAGTGTATTACTTTGCTGATCGAAATCGTGTAAATCAGGCTGATGAAGTTATTGAAGGATATCAGGCCGACAATACCGATGTTATATAATTGGTAATCAGTAGTCTGCATCTAACACCCCCCTTTTCGTTCTCCTTTTTTCCTTCGGAGCTATAGCGAAGGAGGGCCTTCTGATATGTTGGTAAGTTCTACCGGAGAGAGCCCCATTTTTCATAATTTTGAATAAAATGTATGAATATGATGAAAAGGGTTTTAGTTGGTGGTGGATTTGCTGTCGTTTTTGCCGGGCTTATACTTGTGTATATTCTTTCCCGGACAAATACTTTTGTTTCTGCTGAGGCTTCACAAGCGGTCTCCGGCAATGCCATTCTGTTTGTTGATCAAATCGATTACACATATTTTACAGAAGATTTTCCAGGTGAGAATTTAGTATGGAATGAATTAAAAACAACAAACAGTTCTTTTCTTTTGTATGATTCATTGCTCCATGATTTTTCAATCCTGGTAGAATCTCGTCCCATGCTAAAAGAAGTTCTTGAAGATGGCTCGCTTAGCATATCAATTCATCTCCAGGGAAAGAGCAAGCTTGCAACAGTATTCTATCTGAATCCTGGTGAGCATCATACAATGAATGATATTGAGGTAGAGATACTTGCTTTTTTTGGAGATGATGCCATGATAAATGAGAGAAGATACGAGGCTGTGATTCTGAAAGATGTATCTCTAAGCAAGAGCAGTGCAATTTCTGCATTTTGTTTCGGAAGCAAAGATGGTCTTTTCATAGCAAGTTCTTCTTCGATATTGGTGGAGGATGCTATTAGAAACCTTAATTCAAAAGGAGGAATTTATCATAAAAAAGGTTTTCAGAAAGTAGCCATGACAGCAGGACGGTATGTTCATGCAAATGTATATATCAACTATCCGATACTCGACCAGTTGTTCTATCCGACTCTGAAAAGCAGTAAACGTCACTTGCTGAAGCTGTTTTCCGTAATCGCAGATTGGGGTGAACTGGATGCTGATTTGAATGATGATGCTTTGGTCTTCAATGGAATGACATTTGCTGAAGATTCATTGGCACAATTCCTAAATTTGTTTGACGGACAGTCAGCAGTTAAGCTGGAATCCACCTCAATGATCCCATCGAATACAAGTCAGTATTTATGGGCGGGGATTAGTGATATTCCATTGTTTAAAAAGAGTGTGGAAGAGTATTTAAAGAAGCAGGGAAGGATACAGGAATTTCGCTCGGAAGATCAAAGATTGAAATCTTTGATTGGAGTGAGTCCTTACAACGATCTCCTGGAAATTGCCAAAGACGAGTTTTTTTATTTTAAGATGGAAGCTTCAAATTCGGGAGAGGAATATGAAGTTGTTGGTATTGAGGTGAAAAGCAGAAGCGAAGCCATAAGCAGACTAAACTCATGGACATTGAATTATGCTGCAGAAAAGGGAATAGATCATTCGAGATTGCTTAGTAATTATATACTTGATGACCAGAGAAGCTACAAGATCTATCATCTGCCGGAGAAGATGTATAAAGGTTTTTTCCAGGCATATTTTATAAAATCATATTTTGCATTCTATGATAATTACGTCTTTTTCAGCGACTCAAAGGAGGCCTTGTCAAGGACTATTTATCAGAATGTTCTACATAAGACGCTGGAAAATGAGCATTCATATGATAAAGTGAGCAACTATCTGTCTACCAAAAGTAATCTCTCTATATATATTCGTCCCGATCGTTTTTTTGAAAGTAAAGCTGAATTATTTGGAAAGGATGCAACAAATATGCTTGGTTCTCTGGATCAAGCCTTAAAGAAAATTCCGGGAGTTGTTTTTCAATATGTCAGGGAAGGGGAGATGTATTAC
This sequence comes from Bacteroidales bacterium, assembly GCA_030589895.1. GTDB lineage: Bacteria > Bacteroidota > Bacteroidia > Bacteroidales > JAUUZQ01. The sequence goes on along the minus strand of JAUUZQ010000193.1, from coordinate 2,391 downwards.
ACAAATTTCACACTTAAGTTTACTTCCCAGGTGAAAGAGAAGTCCCTCACGGAGTGGGAAAGCCTCTTAGATTCTGCTGCCATCATTAAGCCGTCACTCGTTATAAACCATAATACTTTAGGAAAGGAGATTCTTGTTCAGGATGCAACAAATGCGCTTTATCTTATCAATAGTACAGGCAGGGTGTTATGGAAGATTAAACTTGGCGACAAAATCAAAAGTGAGATATTTCAGATTGATTACTACCAGAATGGAAAATTGCAGTATTTGTTTAATACTGCCTCAGGCATGCACCTGATCGATAGAAACGGGAATTATGTTGAACGCTACCCGGTAAAATTTCGTGCTGATGCAACCAATGCAATCGCTTTGTTTGACTATGATAATAGAAAAGAATATCGGATTTTTGTTGCATGTGCAGACAGAATGGTGTATGTTTATGATATTGAGGGAAATATAATTCCGGGATGGAATTTTTCAAAAACTGAAGGGGTGGTGGAAAAAACCATTCAGCACTTCAGATTACGGGAAAAGGATTATATTGTATTCTCAGATCCAATCAGGTCATATATATTGGATCGCAGGGGAAGGGAAAGAGTAAAACAGAAGAATTTAGCTGCTATATCTGAGAAAAATCTGTTTTACCTTGATATGAATCTGTCGGGAGAAAATCCCAGATTAGTTACTACAGATACCAGGGGGAATGTGATAGGCATAGATTTTGAGGGAAATATTGAGCAAATACTTGAGGTGGACGCAACGAAGGATCATTTTTTTCGTATAAAGGATATTGACCAGGATGGGACGGCAGATTATATTTTTGCTGATGGTAATGAACTGAAAGTAATTGATTTAAAGGGAGAAAGAATTTTTTCTTATAAAATAAAGAATGATATTATGATGTTGCCTGATATTTATCAATTTTCCGGTTCAGATGTGAAAATTGGTATAACAGATTCTAAGGAGAACAGAATCTATCTTTTTAATTCTGATGGGACTGTATATGAGGGATTTCCCCTTGAGGGAAATAGCCGTTACAGTATTGGATATTTTTCGGGATCCGACAGCAGATTTAACCTGATTGTTGGAAGTGCCAATGGATTTATATATAATTATTCAATAGAATAGCTATGAAACGAATTAGTATATTATCGATAGTATTAGTTGCAGCCATGATAATTGTAACATGGTCTTGTAGCAGGTTTGAAGATTTTAAATTGGATAAGCTTTCAACGCAAATGGAGTTTGAGCCAAAGATTGTTGCACCATTGGCCTATGGAAGTTTTAGTCTTCAGGATGTATTGGAGGCAATCGATTCAACAGGACTTGTAGAGCAAACTGAGGATAGTTTACTTTATATCTATTATACTGATACCGCTTACTCTAATATTGCTGCAGAAATCATTCCTATTCCTAATCAGAATACTGAAATTTTAGTTGTATCTACTATAGACATACCCGACGGATCTCATCCGCTGGATGGTTTGCTAATGCCCTCCCTCGTGAAGACTGAAAGAGTAGATTTTGAGATTGAAGCCGATGACAGAATCGATAGTATTTTATTAAGTGCTGGCAATTTGAATATTATTGTGAGTAGTGAGTTTCGTCATGCCGGAACACTGACAATTACAAGTGGAAATATATTCGATCCACAGGGAGATACTCTCGAAAAGACCTTTACTATCAGTGAAGTGGATGGTAGTTACCATTCTGACACTGATTATGATTTATCGGGATACAAGATGGAGATAATGGAGGATGCCGGAATGGCTTATATGGAGTTACATTTTACTCTTTCATTATTTAAGACAGCCGGAGTAGGTGTTACTGTGGGTGAAAAAGCAAGTATTAATGTTACTTTTGGAAATATGGAGTTTAGTCATATTTATGGTTTCGTTGCTGAGCGTGAGGTTCTTAATGTGAGCCAGACCATCGATATTCAGTTTTATGAAGCTGTTGCGTCTCTGGCACAAGTCTATTTTAAGGATCCTCAGTTCAATATCTATGTTCACAACTCCTATGGCATACCTGTTGAAATTGATCTTTCGCAGATTGTAACCAGATCGACAGTTGATGGGACTACCACACCTTTAGTTTTTATTGACCCGTCAGATGCAACATTCAGTGTCCCGGCACCAACAGTTGATCAGTTAGGCCAGACCATTACAACGGCCCGATTTATTAATTCTGAAACGAGTAATATTGCCGATATTCTTGTTTCATCGCCGGATAAGATTGATTTTACAATTATTGCAAACACCGGTTCTTTGCCAGCAGGCGGACAGAATTTTGTGCTGGACACAAGTAAAATGATTATAGAAACGGAATTGGTTTTGCCCATGTGGTTGCAGACTGAAGGCTATGAAATTGAGGATACTCTTGATTTGGATC
>JAUUZQ010000057.1 GCA_030589895.1 Bacteroidales bacterium | reverse complement strand
ATGATATTTATTCCATAAGGAGTGCCGGCCCAAATGTGACCTTTATCGTCCTGATAAAGACAGTAAATAATATTGCTGGAAAGAGAAAGGCCCTTCTGTGAGTTCATGTTGTATTTTTGCAATACTTCTAGCTCTTGATAGTCTTCCAGTTTTGTTTTAAACAGGCCACCCTCCCATGTTCCAAGCCAGTAATGACCATCCGAATCTTCCAGTATCCCATTGATTCGATTAATTGAATCATTGATGTCCTCAGAGTTGCCTAAAATTAAATTATTGAAGTCATCACTTTCTTCGTTATACGTATAAAGCCCATTCCCCCAACTGCCAATTAGAATTTTACCCCGACTGTCTTCGTATGCATATGAAATAGTGCCATAGGGATAGGGCTTTCCTGAGTCAGCATTTCCGGAATATGTATGCATCTCTCCCTTATTAATATCATACATATTTAATCCGTTAAATGTACAAATCCAAACCCGTTGCTTGGAATCACAATATACCCTGTTGACACTATTGTCGAGGAGAGCCAATCCCGTAGTATCAGACCGGTCTATTATTTTTACATTTTGTGTATGTTTATTGAAAACGAAGACTCCTGTATGATCCGTTCCAATCCATAAGTTACCGTTTTTATCTGCTGAAATTGATTTGAAATCCAGGTTTGAAAAAGTGTTTGGCCTGTTGTAATCAGGTTTAAATGATTTGTTGGAGTAGCCATCAAAACGGTTCAGGCCATTCGAAGTTGCGATCCATAAGTATCCCTCCTGGTCCTGGCAAATTGCTCTCAGGTTATCTGATGACAGACCCGTTGTAATATTGTATTTCTGGATAGAAAACGAATGGTTTTGTTCCTGAGCAGATAAATTCACACAGAAAGACCAAAGGGATAAAATCAGCAAAGTTGCCCAGGCATAATGTCCGCTTTTTTTGCTCCCAGGAGTCATTGTAGAAATTTGTTTGAATGTATTATTGCATTACAAATATAGAACATCAAGATAAGCGTTTGAGGATAAGGAAAGAAAACCGGCACCTTCTGTTTTATGCCGGTTTATGTTTTATAATTAAATATATCCTCACAAATACCTGCTAATAAGAAGAATATAACAAATTACGTCAAATGGAGACATCCTTTAATATTTGAATTTTGCACGATTTACCTCAAAAAATTATCTGTTTATCATACTTTTCAAAGCAAGCTATGCATATTTTTACATTAGCAAAATCAAGCTTGTTGCACAGGAACCCTTAATATAACAAAAAAGAGCGCATGAAGAACAGCAAAAGTAAATTATCAATACTACTCATTTATATTTTGCTTGTGGCAGGGATTAATCCAACAGCAGAGGCTCAAACTGTATTGGTGGATCCGGCTATTCAATATCAGGAGATCGAAGGATGGGGTGGTTCTCTTTGTTGGTGGGCCAATATTATGGGCGGATATAGTGATATAGATGTATTGAAGATTTGTGACTGGATCACCGATCCTGATGGTTTGAACATGAATATTTTCCGTTTTAATATTGGAGGAGGTGATGATCCTGCACACAATCACCTCAGGGCAGACGGAGGGGATATGCCTGGCTATAAGGCCTCAGCAACAGCTCCATATGATTGGTCGCAGGATGAAAATCAACGAAAAATATTGCAACAATTAATTGCATCAAGGGTGAGTCAAACCGGGTCAAATGATATTATTCTTGAGGCTTTTTCCAATTCTCCTCCCTACTGGATGACGAAAAGTGGATGTTCATCAGGCAGCGTTGAAGGGAATGTAAGCAACTTAAAAGCTGACATGTTTGATGATTTTGCTGATTATCTGACAGAGGTTGTAAAATATTATCGTGAGACGCTGGATATTACGTTTGAATACCTGGAACCATTTAATGAGCCTTATTCAACATGGTGGAAAGCTTTTGGCGGACAGGAGGGTTGTTATTTCAGTCAGGGAGATCAGGAAATAATGATCAGAGAGCTCTATGCTGCATTAGAGACAAAGAACATGACAGATTACTGCAGCATTACTGCAATGGACGCAAATTCACTGGATGAGTGCTTCAATGGCATTACCGATTATAAAATCACTGGAGATATATTGCCGAAACTTCAAAAAATCAATGCACACAGTTACTTTGGAAGTGGAAATTCCAGAAAGGACCTGATGCGATTTAGTTTTGATAATGATATTAAGCTGTGGCAATCTGAATCAGGTCCATTAAATATAGGTGGTAGTTCCGAGGAGCTTATTTTAGTGATGGCGCAACGAATTATCAGGGATATAAAAGAGATGAAATGTGATGCGTGGCTTGACTGGCAACTGGCGGCGGATGACAGTCCGCACTGGGGTATCCTTGTTGGGCAATATACTGAAATAACACATCCTGTTGTAAAAGGATATGCCTATTATATCAGAACACAATTTTCGCGCTTCATTAAGACAGGGTATACGATCATTGATGTTAAAGATGCTTATACTCTGGCTGCCCTGAGTCCTGATGAATCTGAATTGGTTATTGTTGTTTGTAATGACACAGATCTTGATAAGAACCATGCTTATGACCTGACAGCTTTTAATCATTCGGGAGCAGGTTTGCAGTATAGAACCCGGGTAGTAAACTCCAGCTATACTGAAAAGGTGTTTAAATCAAACTTGACATTTTCAGAGGATATTTTGGAATATTCAGCACCCAGGCAATCCGTCACTACATTCGTTATTCCGGTGGAGATTTCGAGCGATAATATAGCCGAGGGAAGATATTATATAAGGAATAAGGCCGCAAATAAATATGTAGGTATTAAGGATGCATCTGTCAACCTGGGGGCTAAACTTCTGATCACCGGAGATATTCCTGGAGATAATTCAGCTTTTGAGCTGCGCATTGACCCTCTTATTGGTGGTTTTATTATGAAACCGGGTCACTTGAGCGAATCAAGTAATTATGTATTGGATGTTGAAGGAAGCAGTAATACCGAGGGCGCAAATATCATGCAATATTCTGACTGGGGGGGTGAAAACCAGAGATTTCACTTTGTGTACATCGAAGAGGATTTTTATAAGATATTGATAAGGAGAAGCATGAAGAGCTGGAGCATTCCAGGTAGTAGCTTTGAGATTGGCGAACCCGTGGTGCAGATGACGTGGGATGAAACGGATAACTCTATCTGGGAAATCAGACAATTTCCAGTATTAAATGAAGCGTTTATAGACGAACCGGTTATTTATGTTCAGTATCAAGACGGGATTCTCAATGTTCTAACACCCAAGGATCGGTTTTTAAAGGAAATCTATGTAATGAATATTCTGGGAAGTATTTTACTACATGAAACAGATATTTATGCAAGCAATTATTCTCTGTCGCTGAATTTTAATCCAGGGGTATACCTTGTTAAGGCAATGCTTTCAGAAGGACTGACTTCCAGTGAACTATTTATGATAAATTAAATTAACTACGCATTAAAAATTAACTATTTATTTAAACTTTACTATTATGAAAAAACTTTTTACACTAGTCGTTTTGATTATGGGCTTGAGTGCTTATATATCAGCTCAGGAAACCGTTCTTTGGTCGGGAGAGACAACACCTGAACCAGTCATTTATTTTGACCAATGGGGTTGGGTAAAAACTGATGGTGCCATTGCTGGCAAATATGTCAACTTTGGAACTGCAGAAGACCCGATTCATTCAGCTGTAGTTGATAATCCGTTTACAGACGGGGTAAACGCTACAAGCAAAGCTCTGATTTTACAATCTTTAGGGAACAAATCATGGTGGCCCGATTTCCTGGGTATAACCCTTGACGCTCCAATCTCTATTACTGAAGACAACAGGTACCTTCATATTTTTCATTATAGAGAAAATCTAAACAAAGGTTTTAGCATAAATATCAACAAAGATACACCATGGGAGGATGTTGACAAAGGAACAAAGAGATTTGATATGAACCTGGCATCTCCCGGAGTTTGGGAAGATGTTGTTGTTGACTTAAAATGGTTTATGGACAATACAGAGCCTCTCGATCAGATATGTTTCCTGATGGATAGAAACTGGAGTAATGATGCGGAAGATCCAACAGATTACTATTTAGATGAAGTGATACTCAGTTCAGACCCACTGCAAAGAGGTGTAGTTATATTGGAAGGTACAGACATCTTAAGCTGTGAGAGTCAGACACAAATGGATGAATTAGTATTCGATACACAAAACGCAACGAATACATATGAGATAATTGACAATCCCTTCACAGACAGCTGGCTCAATGCAGAAGGAAAAGTTCTTAAATTTCACAAAAGTGTGGATGCATCATGGTGGCAAGGAATGGACATTGGCTTCCCGGGAATTCATGTAACTGAATATGGTGTAAAACAATATCTTCATGTTTTAGTAAGAACAGATACAACTTGTTTTATACAATTAAACCTGAAAGACAATTTGGGAGTTGAACATACTGAAATGTTCCTTTATCCTATGGAAGAAATTGATGGTGATTGGTTTGACCTGGTGATGGATGTTAGCAGTTATGCCGGAGCGATCAAAGGCTTTACTGTTAGGTTCGATGTGAGAATCGATGACGATGAAAATTACATCAATAATACTCCTGCAAGGGACTTCTATATTGATGAGATCACATTCGACGGAGTAGAAGATCCTCGTGAAGGAACGGATCCAAGTATTGGAATCGAACAGTCAGGAGTGAATAAGATGAAGGTATATTCTGCGAATAGTACAATTTATTTCGAAGCAGAAAATGCAAGCCGTGCAGAATTGTTTGATGTGCTTGGAAGAAATATAACAACTATCGATCTGGACAATTATTCAGGACAAAATGAAATAGCCGTTCAGAATCCAGGAATCTATATTTTAAGAGTTGCTTCAGGAAATAAAGTAAATACAGCAAAAGTCCTCGTAAGGTAAGTTTTATTTTTGGTGAGATTCCATGACTGAAGAACAGTAAAAAGGTTCTTCGGTTGTGGAATTTTTCGGATTCAAATAACTCTCGCAGACTAATTTCTGCATATTTACATTTCAGCAGATCAACAGGTCTGAGATGGCTATAATCTTCCTTTACTGTAATCTAAATATTAGGTTTATGAACTTTATGAAAATAAAATCTTCACTATTTATTTTGTTATTGTTCCTTTCATTTTCTTGCACTGAAGAGGTGGGCCCTGAGCCAGACCTTTTGGGCGTTTGGATTCTTTCCGGACAAACAATCGATGGTTCAGCAATTACACTCAGTGATTGCGAAAAACAGAGCACGATTGAGTTTCAGAAAGATAATTTTTGTATTCTTTTTGACGGATGTGCGGGTGACAGTGTTTTCTCCGGTTGGAATTACAATTATGAAATGATCAATGTTGCTGAATTATTACCGGCGGCATTTTATATTGAATCACTTGAGGCCAATTCACTTGTTATGAAAAGAAATGATATTACTCCGGAGGGAAATCTCCAGGAAACAGTACTGTCATATTCCAGAAAAAATTAGGGGACTTATATATGTAGGACCAAACCAATCTGTTGAGATATGAAGCAATTAACGATAACAATACTGCTGCTTTCTATTGCATTCCTTACCGGATGTGAAGAGGAAATTGCAAACACTGACTTATTGCCTGGATTTTGGGTTCAGGAAGCTATTTATGAGGATGATGTTCCGCTTACAATGTCGGATTGTGAATCCAGCGTACGATTATTAATAGAGCAAAATGGAGTGTACCGTCTGCAAAGCTCCTGCGATACGATGGAGCGATCAGGAACGTGGATAATTACAAATGACAGCATCCTTGATCTTTCAATCGACCGTTGGAATGGAAGCAATAGTTACGAGCCCTATCCTGTACGCTTTTCTATCCTTCAATTATCAGATCTTGATTTAGAGATCAGAATAAAGACATTTATTGGAGAGCGGAAAAAGATGGTGTTTTTTACACCCTTACCCCAGGACTCCCTACAGAATTTAAGCGACCAGGAGATTCTTGACCTGGACAGGTATAATAAAACACTTGTAACCTACACCTACAGGTTTGGGAAAGACTACTAACGCATTGATTAAACTCTAAAGACATTATCTGAAATGAGAAAATCATTACTAAAAAGGACCTTATTATTTATGTTGATGCTCCTGTGCTTCCAATTAGGCTACAGTCAGCAATCGAGACAAATAACAGGAGTGGTCACGGATGCTCAAACCGGGGATTTGTTGATTGGCGTGAATATTTTCATCAAAGGAACCACCTTTGGTACAATCACCAAATCAGATGGAAGTTATGAGATCACTGTTCCAGGAGCCAACAGCTATCTTGTGTTTTCCTATATTGGATATAGCACACATGAAACCCAGGTAAACTCAATGACCATAATTGATGTTGAGCTCAATATTGATTCCAAAAGCCTTGAAGAGATTGTAGTAGTAGGATATGGGATACAAAGCAAAGAAACTGTGATTGGGTCCATTTCGGCCATCACAAACAAATCCATTATTTCGGTTCCTGTTTCAAATATTACCCAGGCATTGGCAGGAAAGCTTTCCGGAGTTGAGATCATACAATCTTCAGGAGAGATCGGGCGGGATGAAGCTGAAATATATATTCGCGGGCAGGCAACATATGGAGACTCTAAACCCCTTGTTGTAGTGGATGGTATCATCAGGGATGCGTTTGCACAAATTGATCCGAACGAAATAGAAACCATTAGTATTCTTAAAGACGCTTCTGCAACTGCCGTATATGGTGTGAAAGGTGCGAACGGGGTTATTATCGTAACAACCAAAAGGGGAAAAACCGGGAAACCTAAAATCTCGTTTACCTCGCAAACGGCATTTACAATTCCAACAAGAATCCCAGAACCTCTTGATTCATATCGTTCAGCATTGTTATCAAACCTCCATAAAGTTGGAGGGTCTCAGGCAGCAGCCCCGTTTAACCAGCAGGATTTGTTGTTTTACAGAACAGGGGCATCTCCCTATACAAATCCAGATTATTCCTGGGTGGATGTAATGATAAAGGATTATTCCACTTTATCGCAATATAATTTGAATGTAAGCGGAGGAACAGAGACTATTAAATATTTTATATCGGGAGGGTATTTAACCCAGGATGGAATATATAATTATGATCCGTATACAAATTTTTCAAGGTATAATTTCCGTTCAAACTTCGATATCGATGTTTCAAAGAGACTTAGTGCTTCTTTAAGCCTGGGTGCCCGAATCGAAGACAGGACCAATCCTGCGTCTGCATGGTTTGGTAGCTGGGATTTATACCGCGCATCTTTTGCGCTGTCGGGAAGATATAGCCCGGTTTTTAATCCGGATGGATCTCTGGCAGGAAATACCAGCCGAACAAATATTATTGGTGATGTGCGAGACAGGGGATTCTTCAAGGAGATACGAAGTGTACTTGAATTGGGACTGAACCTGAACTATAAGCTCGATTTTATTGCAGAAGGTTTATCGTTGAAGGGACTGGTTGCATTTGACGACAACGGATCTATGAACCGTAATTATGAACAAAGATTTGCGGTTTATGAATATGATATGATGAATCAGACCTATGCTACATTTGGCGAGGATATTCCGCTATATTATGGCTGGGGAAACGTGTTTGATACGCGTAAAACCTACTATGAAGCAAGCCTGAATTATATTCAAAATTTTGGAAATCATAACCTTACAGCGCTTCTGCTGGCGAATAGAGATTTAAAGTATATTGATTCCCAGACGCCATTCGCTACAGAAGGAATTGTTGGAAGAGTTACTTATGATTATGGGAGGCGCTACCTTGCTGAGGTGAATGTTGGTTACAATGGATCAGAAAATTTTGCTCCACAAAAAAGATATGGCTTGTTTCCCGCTTTTGCGCTTGGATGGATTGTCACTAATGAGCCCTTCCTGAAAAATTCCGGATTTACTAAGATTATTAGCTCGCTGAAGTTAAGAGGTTCTCTTGGATGGGTAGGTAATGATAAGATTGGTAATGACCGGTTTATTTATCTGCAACAATATGAAGAAGCCGGTGGGGCTTATTTCGGCACCGGCGATAACTGGTTCACGGGTATAAGACAGGGAACCATTGCAAATCAAAATGTTCAGTGGGAGGTGGCCAGAAAACAAAATATCGGATTTGAAGCCACTTTCCTGAATGGTTTATTTGGTATCACAGGGGATTATTTCTATGAATACCGCGATATGATCTTAACCTCCATATCCAACACCAGACCTGATTATGTTGGGGCAAGTTTTAGCGCTGCAAATGTTGGGATCGTGGAAAATGAAGGTTTTGAAATTGAATTCAGGCATAACAAATCCATCACAAAAGATTTCTCCTATTTCTTAAGAGGAAATTTTTCTTATGCGCACAACACGGTACTGAAAAAGGATGATGCTTATATGACCCTGGATTATCAGAAGGAAGAGGGATATCCGATAGGGACCAATTTGCTGTATAATAATATAGGCATATTTCAGGATTATGACGAGATCTATAATAGTCCGCCTCAAATATCGCAGTTGGGTGGAATACCAGGTAATAACTTCCTCTACCCTGGTGATCTGAAGTTTGAAGATATAAATAACGACGGTGTAATTAACATTTATGACCGTGTCAGGACCGGATATTCTGAGGTTCCTGAAATTACTTATGGTGTTTCTTTTGGCTTGCGCTATAAAGGTTTTGATGCCTCTGCACTGGTACAGGGAGTCTCCAGGGCGTCATTCTGGAAAAACTGGGAGATCATGTGGCATTTCTCGAACAATGAGAATGTATTTCCTCCTCACTGGAACTATTGGACTCCGGAAACATCTGGCACAGAAGAATATGTTCGCTTGTATGGCCCTTATCAGAATAATGAGGCAGGAAGCACCTATAGTCTTGGATCGGGGAATTACGTTAGATTGAAGAATGCTGAAATTGGCTACACACTTTCTCCCCCTGCATTAAACAAAATGAAAATCGAGTCATTCAGGATTTACCTCTCGGGAGTCAATCTTGTTTTATGGTCGAAAGAACCCTATCTGGATCCGGATAACCGGCATCAGCGTGGAGGATATATGCCTCCTCTTAAGTCATATAACCTTGGTATAAATCTAAACTTCTAATAAAATGAAAATGAATCTTGCGAAATACGCATTAGCAATTCTGGTATCGTTTTCATTCTCTTCATGTGAAAATGATTTCCTCGACAGGGCTCCGGACCTTAACCTGGATGAAGACAAGGTATTTACCATATTTGAAAATGCCCAGCGCTATCATGCTGATTTATATAGTCACCTTATTGACGGATTTAATCGCCTTGGCAATTTTCAGCCTGTACCTATGTCTTCAGCCTCAGATGAATCTGACTCATATATGGGATATCATGGGTCTCAGACTCTGAATTTTGGCAGCTATGATGGTGTTGACAATCAAATTTTCAACTACTATGCAGGCATTAGGAAAGCAAATGTTTTCCTTTCGAAAAAGGAGATAATCCCATTTCCGTCAGAGGAAGTAAGGAGCAGCATGCTTGGGGAAGTTTATTTTCTCAAGGCATTCTATTTTTCGGAAATAATTAAACGCTATGGAGGAATGCCAATCGTCACGAAGATTTTAATTCCCGGAGAAGAATTGAATTATGCGAGGGACAGCTACAAAGACTGCGTTGATAATATTTTGGCAGATTGTGATACTGCTATTGGTTTACTACCTGTTCTCCGTCCCGATAATGAGCTGGGTCGGGCCACAAAGGGTGCCGCTATGGCGTTAAAGGCCAGGTCATTGCTATATGCAGCAAGTCCATTATGGGATTTAGAATTTAGCAATACAGATAAATGGCAACTGGCGGCTGATGCTGCTAAGGCGGTTCTTGATCTGCAGGATGAGAATGGGTCTATGGCTTATGAGTTGTACGATAATGGCAATGGGGCGGATGACTATGAGAGGCTTTTCTTTACGCGCAGAAATAATGGAAACAGAGAGATTATCTTTCATAAACACCAGCCCTCAATAGATTTTAACAACCAGCAGATAAATGTTTGGGCACCAAAAGGTGACGGCTTTGAAGGAGCCGGGGCAGTGTCACCAACACAAAATTTTGTTGATCTGTTTGAAATGAATAACGGCATGTATTGGGATGAGGCAGGATCGGGTTATGATGCAAACAATCCATATTTAAATCGCGACCCCAGATTTTATAAGATCATTCTTTATAACGGAGCCATGTGGCAGGATGTTGAAGTTGAGACATTTGTTTCTCCGGATTTGGATGAGTCATTAAATGGCAATCACAGGAAGATACTTGCTGAATATACCAGCACCGGTTATTATGTTCGTAAATATCTCCCTGAAGAAGTGAAAACAAAAACCACTGTAAGGGCTTATCATAACTGGATTTATTTCAGATTGGCTGAGATGTACCTGAACTATGCTGAAGCTTTGAATGAAGCTCAGGGTCCAGGTCCTGAAGTATACGATGCTTTAAATACAGTACGTTGGAGGTCTGGAGTTGTAGCTATTCCGGCGGGTCTTACCAAAGAACAATTGAGAGATCGTATCTGGAATGAGAGGGCAATAGAGCTTTCTTTTGAAGAACACAGATGGTGGGATGCCAGGAGATGGAAAAAGGGAGCAGAATGGTTTGGAGGAGAAATGTATGAAATGTACATCGTGAAAGACGACCTGGGAGCGCTGACTTACACCAGAAAATCTTTTGAGACGCGTGTATATCGTGACTATATGAATCTTTATCCTATTCCCATTTCAGAGATGAATAAGAATCCATTATTTCAACAAAACTCAGGATGGTAATAGTAACATTTACAGAACTACTCACAAAACTAAAGATGCAAGGAATGATTGATCATATAAAAAGTTTTCTTCTGATCCTGGTCATAATCGTGTCAGGATCTTCCCAATTGCTTGGGCAGGAAGAAGAAACACCGAATATTTCCGGAATTGTCAATAGCCTTGGGGGAGATTCAATTGAAGGTGCATTAGCAGAGGAGATGATTGATGTAGCTTATGGTAAGCGCACGAAAGCAGGATTGACCCATGCCATATCAGTAATAAGTGCTTCCGGACTGGAGAAAACACCCGTTCCAAATCTTTCTAACGCAATAACGGGTAGAGCAACAGGATTAACAGTGATTAAAAGCTCAGGCGATGAACCCGGATATGACAATTCATCAATTTATGTCAGAGGGATTGGAACTTTCAATTCATACCGAGCCCCGCTTATTATGGTTGACAATGTAGTAAGAGATTTTACCCAGCTGGATCCGATGGAAATAGAATCTTTTAGTGTTTTGAAAGACGCGGCGGCAACAGTGCAATATGGAATACGCGGAGCAAACGGAGCCATCAATGTTAGAACAAAGAGAGGTTTTATAGGTAAATCTGAAATTATATTTGTAGCCCAGACAGGAATTCAAGCACCTTTCAGACTGCCCGAATATCTGGGCTCAGAAGATTATTTGACCCTGTATAATAAAGCCCTCGCTAATGATGGATTGATGATCCCAACCGATAGTAAATATGATCCGGAAATGTACAATGGATCTCAGGATAAGTTTACCTATCCGGATGTCGATTGGTATAATGAATTTCTAAAGCAAATGGCACCCCAGCAACAATATAAGTTATCATTAAGAGGAGGATCCTCAGTGGCCAGGTATTTCTTGTTTATGGGTGCGACGATGCAGGATGGAATATATAAATATGGAGATGTTAATACACAATACAATACAAACCCAAAGTATTCAAGATTTAATCTTAGATCGAATATTGATGTAGATGTAACAGAAAGCCTGCTGATTTCGATTGATATTGCCACGCGGGTTGAAAACCGGCATTATCCAAATTCCAGTGCAGGATCGATTTTTTCTACACTCTCACAATTACCACCCAATGCCATGCCGGTAATTAACAGGGACAGTTCTATCGCGGGGACTTCTATTTACCGGGACAATCCACTGGGGATGATATCAAAAACAGGTTATCGGGATAATTATCAGAGAACACTACTCGCAAATGTTGAGGCAACGCAAAAACTGGATTTTTTATTGGAAGGTCTGTCCTTAAATGGGATGATAGCAATGGATGGGACAAATTATTACTCGACAGGACGAAGTCAGGACTATGCTGTGTATCAGGAATTTATTACAAGCGATACTACTGAATATATTCAGTATGGAGACAATAGTGACATAAGCATTAATACGGAGCGGTTTGATGGAAACTTTTCATATATGTTTACCACATTAGGAGGTTTTTCTTATTCAACAAGTAAAGAAAACAGCTCTTTTGCAGCAGACTTAAAGTATATGCAATCAAAATATTTTCTGAGTGGAAACAACATTGCTTATGCAAATCAGGGCTTCTTTGGAAGGGCTACATATGGGATGAAAGACACATATTATTTTGAGTTTGGATTTGCATATAATGGTTCAGAGGATTTTATAGAAGGCAGTCGTTTCGGATTTTTTCCAGCGCTTTCTGCAGCATGGATAATGTCAAACGAAGCCTTCATTGGCGATGATTCTAAGATTGATTTTATGAAAATGCGAGGGTCCATTGGTAAGACCGGTAATGGTGTTTTAGGAGTAGAGAGGTTTCCTTATGAAGATAAATATTTCACAGGAGGCGGATATATATTTGGAGAAGGATATGGCACAACGGACGGTGCATATGAGGGAAGATTAGCAAATTATGATATTGGATGGGAAGAATCGTATAATATCAACATTGGATTGGATGCAGAATATAAAAGTGGATTTGACATAACTATTGATATGTTCTCCCACTATCGCAACAGCATCATTACTACCGGAGAAAATACCATTCCATCTATAATTGGACAATCTTTACCTTATCAGAATAATGGCTCAGTTTTAAATACCGGACTTGAAACCACAATACAATATGAAAAGACAAGGGCAGATTGGAGATACTCGCTACAGTTAAATGTGTCTTTTGCCAATAACTGGATAATGAACATGGAGGAAGCTGACGGTTTACCGGATTATCAATATCAGGAAGGAACCTCGGTGACCTCGATGCGAGGAATGGAAGTTGTGGGATTTTTTATGGATGAAACAGATATTGAAGCCAGCCCGCTGCATACATTTGAAAATGTTCAGCCTGGAGATGTAAAATATAAAGATCAGAACGGAGATAATATCATTGACAATCAGGATGAGATTGTTATTGGAAATTCAATTCCCCAGGCGAATATTGGCTTGATTGCTTATGTAGGCTATAAGGGTTTTGATGTTAACCTGATATTGAGTTCCAGTCTTGGAAGAACCGTTATGCTCACCAATAACAGTATTTGGGTACTTCAAAATAACAACAAAGCAACCGCAATCGCTTATGGTGCGTGGGAAGCCGGGAAAAATGAAAAGGACATCACATATCCGCGGCTTACTACGGTCAGTAATAATAATAATTACAGGAATTCTTCACTATGGGGAAAGAGAGCAGATTATCTGAAGCTTGTGAATCTCGAGTTTGGTTATAGTATATCTACACAAGCTGCTCAAAAAATGGGTATAAATGGGATTAGAATTTTTATTAATACCTATAATCTTGGGAGCCTTGATGGAATATCCAGATATAATCTTGATCCGGAGATCCCGGATGCCGGAGTAACAACCTATCCGGTAATGAGAGTGTTTAACACGGGCATAAATATTACGTTTTAACATCGTTGAGCTCTTCGGGGTTCATCTGACTAATAAAAACTAAACAGATGAATAAAAAGTTTCTACATATACTGATCATAGGCGTCGCTCTTTTCCAACTAACAGGATGTGAGGATTTCCTTGATAAGGAGGTGGACCTGAATTTTACGGAGGACCAGGTGTTTTCCAACCCTCGCTATGCACCGGCATTTCTATATAATACTTATAATACATTGCTGCCGGGATACGATCGTTATGATGGAGCAATGCTTGCTGCAGGCTGTGATGAAGCTGAGAATTCATATTCCGGCAGTCTGATTCAATTGCTCAATACCAATGGCGTAAGCTCAAGCATGAATCCGGATGATGTTTGGGACCACTTTTATGCTGGCATCAGGAAAACGAATATTTTTCTTGAAAAGCTCAATACTACTATTGCTGAGACAAATAGTATTTCGGAAGAAGAGAGACCACATTTCAGAGCGGAGGCACTGTTTCTCAGGGCACTGTTTCATTTTGAGCTATTGAAACGTTATCAAAATATTCCTTATGCAGATGAAGTTTTGACCATAGAATCTGCAGAAACAGTTTTGCAGTTAAGTTTTAATGAAGTAGTGGAGAGAATTATTACAGATTGTGATACTGCCTTTGTTTATTTACCGGAAGAGACCGGAGAAGCCGATAAAGGAAGGGCTATCAAAGCTTCAGCAATTGCTTTGAAATCCAGACTACTGATATATGCCGCGAGCCCACTTAACAATTCAGAGAAAGACTTGTCCAAATGGCAGCGAGCAGCTGATGTTGCACTTGAGTTTCTGGAAATGAAAGGTCCCGTTGTCAGTTTGGAGTCGAATTATGGAACTGTCTTCGCGAACCCATATTCAAGAGAAGTAGTACTTGCTACACAAGCACTTAACACGAATAGCTTTGAAAACTCCAATTATCCATTAAGTTATGGAGGGAGTGGCTTAACCAATCCAAGCCAGAATCTGGTGGATGCATTTGATACAAAATATGGAACGCCCATTACGCAGGAGAGCAGATATGATCCAAACAATCCTTATGATAACAGGGATGAACGTTTTTATGTGAATATATTGCATAATAACGCACAATTCAAAGGGAGAAGGGTTGAAACTTTTGTTGGAGGAAAAGATGGACTATTGTCTGCTCCAACGGCAACAAAAACAGGTTATTACATTAATAAATTTATAGATCCCGCGGTTGACATTGATAAAGGGACTACCACCCGAAAACCATGGATACTGTTTCGTTTTGCAGAAGCTTATTTGAATTATGCCGAGGCGATGAATGAAGTATATGGCCCGGTTGATGAGGTTTATGAGACTGTTTATGATTTACGTAAAAGAAACTACATTTTAACCAGTAGGGCTAAATACCCGGCAGGAATGACGCAAGGTCAAATGCGTACAAGATTGAAGAAAGAGCGTCAGGCAGAATTTGCATTTGAAGAACATCGGTTTTGGGATCTTCGTCGCTGGAAGGATGCTGAGAAGGTATTGAATATGCCAATTCAGGGAATGAGAATTACTTTCAATGAAGCTGACACAACTTTCAGTTATCAGAAATTTGAGGTGGAGAATAGATACTTTGATCCGAAATTCTATTGGTATCCTATTCCAAGAAAAGAGGTGTTAAAAGGTTATGTTACCCAAAATCCAGGATGGGAATAAAAAAATTATAAAATGAGAAAATTAGTAATTCCTTTTGCAATCACTCTTCTGTTAACTTTTTCGTGTGAGTCTACAGAAGACATTTTAAATAGTATTGATCACGAGGTTCCAAGTATTGAGTTTGACAATGATTCAATTGTTGTCAATGCAGGAGAATCTATTAGCATTTCTGCTACAATTGGAGATGAATCAGGTATTGAGCGACTTGAATTTAGCTATGGAGACTGGAGAATCAATGAAATTACGGACCTTAATGAGGTAGAAACAGGTGAGTTGTATGAATTTACAACTGAGGTATTGGTTCCTGTTGATGCAGTAAAAGAGTGGGAAGAAGACAAATATTTTAATGACGCCACATCAATAAAGATTATTCAGCAGTATCATCCCCTGGAATTAAAAGCGTGGGATAAAAACAGAAACGTGAAAAAGGCCTGTGTTTATATAAAAGTCAACTGAAACAGGTTTTTGAATTTGACCACAGTATTTTATCTGCCGGGTTTAGTGCTTGCAGATATTTATTAACGGAGCCAGGAGGTCCATGAATCCAGAACTCATTAAGTAATTAGAAAATTTATGATAAATACCAAGATCTTTCCCGTGATCATTTTATTAATGACGGCATTGATATCATGCAATAATTATAAATCATATGATAACGATTCTTATGTTGAAAAGGAAACCCCTGAATGGGAAGACCCTGAAATATATCAAATAAACAGAGAGCTCTCCAGAGCTTATTTCATTCCTTCTTTAAATGAGATTGGTAAAGGCCTGACAACTCCGGAGGAGTCAGCATTTGTTCAATCTCTTAATGGAGATTGGTCTTTCTTCCTTTCAGTGAAACCTTCAGTAAGGCCAAAGTGGTTTTTTAAAGAAGACTATGACGTCAGGAAGTGGGATATTATTCAGGTTCCTTCGAATTGGGAATTGAAGGGATATGATGTTCCAATTTATACAAATGTGAAGTATCCGCATGAGAAGACTCCTCCTGAAATTCAGGATTACTACAATCCGGTTGGATCATACAAAAAGGAGTTTAGTATTGGCAATAATGAGCTTCTAAAGGATGCTTATTTGCATTTTGGAGGAGTAAGCTCCGCATTTTATGTATGGGTCAATGGAGTTTTCGTTGGCTACAGTGAAGACAGCAAAACCCCTGCCGAGTTTAAGATAACGGAGTATTTAAAAAAAGGGAAGAATACTGTTGCTGTTGAGGTGTATAGATGGAGTGATGGATCTTATCTTGAAGACCAGGATTTTTGGCGTTTGAGCGGAATGACCAGAGATGTGTATATACTCTTTAGAGATCAGAAGCACATTAGGGATTATGAAATAAAATCAACACTTAGCAATGATTATAAGGATGGAGTTCTGGGTCTGGATGTGGAAGTGGTTAATTCCTCAGGACAACCAGAAAATTTATTATTGGAGGCAGTGCTATTTAAGGGTGAAGAAGAAGTATTGAGTTTCAGTAAAAAAACAGAGATGGATAAAGTAAAAATCATTTCTATGGAAGGGTTAATTCCGGGCGTTGAGCAGTGGAGCGCAGAGAAGCCAAACCTCTACCATCTTGCTATTTCATTGAGGGAGTCTGATGGAGCATTGATTGAAAAAATTTACCAGCAGATTGGATTTAAATCGGTTGAAATAAATAATTCCCAATTGCTTGTCAATGGTAAACCAATCTATTTAAAAGGAGTGAATTTGCATGAACATCATCATGTGGAGGGCCATGTTGTGGATGAAGAGACCATGCTAAAAGATATTCGTTTGATGAAGTTATATAATATAAACGCTGTTCGAACATCTCACTATCCACAAGCGGAAAGGTGGTATGAACTGTGTAATGAGTATGGTCTTTATTTAATTGACGAAGCAAATATCGAATCTCACGGAATGGGGTATGGTGAAGAATCCCTGGCCAAGGATGCAGATTGGATGGGGGCCCATTTATTCAGAACAAAAAATATGTATTATCGCGACAGGAATCAGCCTTCCATTATTATCTGGTCCTTGGGGAATGAAGCAGGTAACGGAGTTAATTTTGATGAAACCTATAATTTCTTGAAAACGCATGATCCGACACGACCGGTTCAGTATGAACAGGCTTATCTGGGGGATAATACTGACATCTTCTGCCCGATGTATGCCCGAATCAATCACCTGGAAAGATATGCAAATTCTGATGCGAAAAAACCATTGATATTATGTGAGTATGCCCATGCGATGGGTAATAGCGTGGGGAATTTACAGGACTATTGGAATGTTATTGAAAAACATGACATTTTGCAAGGTGGTTTTATCTGGGATTGGGTTGATCAGGGAATCTTGCAAAAGGATGAAAACGGAACGAATTATTGGGCTTATGGTGGTGATTTCGGTCCGGATGATGTTCCATCTGATGGAAATTTCTGTCTGAATGGTTTAGTGAATCCTGACAGGGGAGTTAAGCCGGCACTACATGAAGTCAAAAAAGTTTATCAGTATATCAAATTCAATTCAATCGACCATCAGAATTTTGAGATTGCAAATGCCTATGCATTTCTTAATTTGTCAGATTTTGTCATTAGTTGGGAAGTTAAGTCGAATGGTGAGACATTGGCTGGCGGAGAAATTGAAAACTTAAGTCTGGCTGCCGGAGAAAAAGCATCAGTTCTTATTGATTATAAAGAAGTTACAAAAGGGGAGTTCTTCGTCAACTTTTATGCCACTTTAAAGAACAATAGCGGTTTGCTCGAGAAAGGTGATATGCTTGCAAGAGAGCAGTTTTTGTTTGGGAAGCCAATAATTTCTGTTGAGGATGAAGGCTCCGAATTTGAGAATCTCAAATTTGAGTATAAGCAGAATGAATCAGTATTGACAATTACAGGTCAGGATTTCACAATAGATTTTGACATGATCAATGGTCAGATTTCAGAGTGGAAATATGCGGGGGAGGATCTGTTGAAGGTGGCCCCGGTTTCCAATTTCTGGAGGGCCCCAACTGATAATGATTTTGGCAACAGGATGGATAAAAGGGCGAGATATTGGCGAGATATATGGGAAAGAAAGCTGAACACGAAAGTGTTGCAATTAGAAACAGAGAATTCATCTGTCATATTGAAAATAAACACAGATCTTCCCGACTTTGACGGAAATGTTGTTGCCAGAAATACCATTGAGTATACGTTTTACAATTCCGGAAAGATTGAAGTTAGAAATCGTATTAGTATAACTGAGGAATCTAAAGAAGAGATGCCACGGTTTGGTATGAATTTAATCGTACCGGTAGCATTCAAGCAGATGATATGGTATGGCCGGGGCCCTCATGAGTCTTACTGGGATAGAAAAACCAGCGCATTTGTTGATGTATATGAGGGATTGGTATCAGAACAGTATTGGGCATATATCAGACCCCAGGAAAACGGTAATAAAACGGATGTCAGATGGATGAAACTGCTGAATGCCGAAGGAAAGGGAATCATATTCAAAGGAGCACCTCTTTTGTCGGTAAGCGCACATCATAATTTAATTGAGGATTTTGAATCATTAGAACGAACGGATGGAAGGCATAGGGATGGAATGAAGCCGGTAAATCGCCATACCACAGACATTGTTCCCCGGGACTTAATTTCAGTGAATATTGATTATAAACAAATGGGAGTTGGAGGAGATGATAGTTGGGGGGCACAAACCCATCCTGAGTATCGGCTTACCGAAAAGGAATATGAGTATTCATTTACTATGGAACCTGTTAGATAGGAATGGTACTAATAGTGAAAGTATGTGCAGTCTTTGAAAAGAAACCATATAAAAAACCCTTGAAGAGCTTGAACAACTTCTAACACAAAAGAGATAATTAATTAACCCGGTTTTTGTCACAACATGAAATATACATACTATATTTTAGCTATTGGTTTATTGCTCTCATCATGCGCAGATAAAACCAATGAGATTTCACTTGCCGGGACATGGGTCCTCTCAATGGATAGCACATACAATTCGGAGATAAACGATGTCTCTACGCTGAAATTTGACAAGGAAATTTACTTGCCAAATACCCTGGATAATGCAGGTTTTGGTGATCCGCTGAATATCGACACTGTGCTCACAAAGGAGGTGATGACCAGCCTTAAAAGGAAGGTGAGTTATATTGGTCCGGCTTACTATTCAAGGGAAATTGAAATTCCGGAAAGCTGGCAGGGCAATAGCATTATCCTATGCATGGAGAGAGTACTCTGGAAATCAATTGTATGGATCGACGACAAGAGAGTTGGATCAGAAAACTCATTGTCTACCCCACATTATTATGATCTGGGTAAATTCTTAACACCCGGGAAGCATAAAATAACCATCTGTATCGACAACCGGAGACAATTCAATATTAATTACGCTGATCTGGCTCATGCCTACACCAATCATACCCAGATAAAGTGGAATGGAATAATGGGTGATTTTAAATTGGAGACATATTCCGATGGATACATTTCAGATCTCCGTATTTTCCCATTTTCAGAGAAGGGGATGGTTAGCGGGATAGTTAAAATTAGTGGAGACAGAACTGATGCAGATATATTAAGACTCAAAATTATTAACTCCAGAGGGAAGAAAATAGCGATGCATGAAATCCCTGTGACCAGTGATGAATTAACTTTCAAATTATATGCTGAAGAATCGGTAATTGGATGGAGCGAACTACACCCGGAACTTTATTCTTTGGAAGTAACACTTTTAAATAAACATGGAAAAAAACTGAACTCGGTCAGAGATAAATTTGGTTTTCGGGATATAGACAAGGAAAATGGGCATATAGTACTAAACGGTGAGAAGATATTTTTAAGAGGGACTCTTGAGTGCTGTATTTTTCCGCTAACAGGTCATCCGCCAATGCAAAAGAAGGAATGGAAAGAGATAATGTTAAAGGCACGTGACTATGGATTGAATCATCTGCGATTTCACTCCTGGTGTCCTCCGGAAGCGGCTTTTGCTGCTGCAGATGACTTAGGTTTTTATTTGCAGGCAGAACTTCCTAACTGGAGCCTTAGTTATGGGGAAGATGAGAATGTGGTTGATTTTCTGGAAGTGGAAGCGGATAGAATTATTAAAGAATACGGGGACCACCCATCTTTTGTAATGTTCAGTATGGGGAACGAATTGATGGGAGATTTTGACCGGATAAATGGATTGGTAAAAAGACTAAAGAATTCAGATAAGAGGCGGCTTTATACCGCGACAGCATTTACTTTTCAGCAAGAACATTGGGGGTATCATGAGCCTTATGACGATTTTTATATCACCCAGTGGACAGATTCTGGCTGGGTAAGAGGACAGGGTGTTTTTGATCAGTATCCTCCAAATTTTAATCATAATTATGATCAGGCCATTAAACATATTGAGATTCCAATAATCTCTCATGAAATCGGACAATATTCTGTCTACCCAAATTTACGGGAGATAGAGAAATATACCGGAGTTCTTTCACCTATAAATTTTCTGGCTGTTAAGAAGGATCTGGAAGCCAGGGGGCGATTGAATTTGGCAGAAAAGTATACTGAAGCTACCGGAAAATTTGCGACAATTCTCTACAAGGAGGAAATTGAACGGGCTTATAAGACTGCTGGATTAAGTGGGTTTCAACTACTCGATCTGCATGATTTTCCGGGACAGGGCACAGCTCTTGTGGGCATACTCGATGCTTTCTGGGATTCAAAAGGATTTACTACAGGAGAAGAATTTAAAGAATTTTGTTCCCCCCTTGTTCCCCTTCTTTGGTTTGAGAAAGCTGTGTATTATAATAATGAGACAATAAAGGGGGAAATAGGCTTGTCAAATTATAGTGGAGTTCTGAACAATACCGAAATGAGTTGGTCT